>JBEIDV010000108.1:0-6524 GCA_040383285.1 Crocinitomicaceae bacterium
ATTGGTCCTTGCGGCCCTACCGCTCCATTACAAACGTATTTTGTAAGTGCCGGCACAATTTCTCCCGCATCTAAGATTCCGTTTAGATTAGCGTCCGGTCCAAATTCCAATTTAACGCCGCCTGTTGCACAGTTTGCTCCTGCGGGTTCCACGGTAGTTTTTGTAAGGGCATTTAACCCATTAGCACCTGCAACACCCTGTGCACCTACTGCGCCAGCCACACCTTGAGGTCCGGTAATATTGGCTACCAATACCCAGGTGCCGTTAGGAAGCTTATTGTACACATTGCCCGTTAATACATCTAAATAATAGTCTCCCTGAATTCCTTGGTTCGCGGTTGGTACTCCATTTCCATGCATCCATTTGGACAAAATGGCCCCGGCGGTTTTGGCATATAAAGCATAAGGTACACTTACAAGTTGTTGAGTTCCGTAATTGATGTAATTGGTTCCTCCATTAACATCCATTGCAACATCCAACCAATAGGTGTTGTTATGCCAAGGAATAGTAGTGAAATTACCCGATAATAAGGTTCCTCCTTGTCCAATCGTAAAATTCACCAAACCTTGAACGTTTGGGTTCAGCACATACCGGGCAGAATATAGTACTTGACCCCCAGGATTTCCAGCACGTATCATAGCTTTTACCGCAATAGGTCCTGCAGTAACAAGGGTATTGTCTGGTTTTCTTACCACCATTTGATAATTGATCGCCTCGGGTGGGGCTTGTGCGAAGAATACAGTTGCAAACATTATTAATGCTGAGAATAAAGGTAGTTTCATGAAGGATATATACTAATTTGTTTTAATAATCTTGTTTTGTTGAAGCAAGGTGCCGTCAGGGTTGTATAGGTTTAGAAAGTACATGCCAGGGGAGATTCCTTGTTGAAAATCCAAGGAAAGCGTACGCTCCATCATACGGTGGCTCTGAATCAACTTTCCGCTGTTATCCATTAAATGCACCATTACCTCACCTTCCCACTCCGAGGGCGCCTTAATCATGGCGTGGTCGGAAACCGGGTTGGGAGCAATGATAAAGGGATCATTTACTGCAATAATCGCCGAAACTCCGGGAGCTATGGTTAATCCATCCGGCTGAATAAATCCACTGTTTAATCTACGGTTTTGGGCGGGGAGAAATTGAACAATGGTGAAGGGTTCTCCCAAAGTAAACGTGATTTTGTTCTTTAGCCAAAAGGGAGTATTTGGTGGTGCCGTAAATTCTCGTCCTGCGGATGCGTAAACTTTCCGATCCGGAAAAAATACTTGAGTTTTTCCCATGAGTGGTAAAACTATAAGCGTCAATAAAAATAAATATTTTTTCATGATTTATGATTTAATTGAATACCAGTTTCATTTCAACACGGCGGTTTTTCTTACGTCCTGCTGGCGTATCGTTGGTGTCAATGGGTTTCGTTTCGCCAAAATATTCGGTGGTAATCCGTGCCCCGTCAATTCCTTTTGAAACAAAATAGGCTTTCATCGATTCCGCTCGGCGTTTTGATAAGTCCATGTTGAATTCGTCGTTCCCCACATTATCCGTATGCCCTGCCAAGTTCAAGCTCCAATCCGTTTTTTCCGTAAGCAGCATGACAAGCACGTCTAAGGCAGGATAAGAGGAAGCTAAAATTTTATCGCTGTTGTTTTCAAATTCTAGATTATCAACAGCCTTGGTGATTTGCTCCTTAATATTTTCCTCTACAATCGGACATCCATTGTTCTCAACGGGTCCTTTGGTCATTGGACATTGGTCAATGTTATCCGTTACACCGTCCGAATCCTTGTCTCCCCAAGGACATCCTTTATTTTCTGCGGGACCTGCTTGGTCTTTGCATGCATCGATTCCATCGTGGACGCCATCACCGTCGGAGTCTAACCGAGGGCAACCATTGTTTTCAATAGGACCGGCTATTTCAGGACATTTGTCCACATTGTCTTTTACACCATCTCCGTCTTTATCTCCCCAAGGGCATCCTTTGTTCTCTTTAGGCCCGGATTGGTCTTTGCAATCGTCCTTGTCGTCGGTAACTCCATCCTTATCTGTATCTGGAATGATTTTTACTGGAAATTTGTAAACGAGGGTAAATTCATGGGACCCTGAGCTGTAGTTTCGGAGGTTTGATCGGGTAAAATCATAAGAATAATACGCAGCAAATTTCTTTCCGTCGTAACCGAGCAAAGCATAGATAGCATCATCGCTTCGGTAGTAAGCACCTAGGCCCAGTACCTTGAATAGATTCAATTTAACCCCCAAATCGTATTGAATCGGGGTAACAAAAATGGATCGGACCATAACTTGTGGTTCGATGGAAATTTTATCGTTGCTGTACACTTTGTAAGAGGCATAGGCATTAAAGTGGCGAGCCAAACGGTTGGAATCGGCATTGATTAGGTTAAGTTTTCCCAATTTCGATTGAAATACCTGTTGCGTTCCAATTCCTACCACTAACTTATCCATCATTCGGTATGAAATCCCGAAGTTAAGGTCCGCAACAACCTGACTTAAATTGGCGTTCGTAAGTCCTGGATCGTTCGGATTAAATGCGACTTGGTTCAAAAGGTTCATGGAAAATTGCTCAATCACCGGAGAAACACCTACGGATAAGCCATGTTTTTCGTTGAAGGCGTGGTGATACGCAATCGGAGCGCAAACACCGGTTGTGGTGATGGTATTCCCTGCAAAATCATTGAATAAATATCCGCCAAGTCCCAATTTACCATTTAGAACTACTCCTTGTCCTCCGAGAAAAATAGTACGTGGTGAACCGTTAAAACCAACCCATTGCGACCTGAAACCCGCTTGAACGTTGGCTTGATTTCCTTGACCAACAAAGGATGGATTAAACAGCTGTTTATTCAAAAATCCATGACTTGAAATAGGAAGTTGCTGTCCGAATGTGAGTCCGCAGAAACTTAAGGTGATGAATAATATTTTCTTCATTTTAATTAGTTTTTGAGTGTTATTGAACCTTTAACTGGACTACCATTCTTCAAGTCAATAATGTAAAAATAATCGCCCGTTGGCAAGGTTTCGTTGTTAAATGTTCCGTCCCAAGGCTCATTATATCCTTCTGAAAAGAACAATTGTTGACCCCACCGGTTGAATATCTCAATGGTAGCATCAGGGTAAAATTCAATTCCCTGTATAATCCAAGTGTCATTACTTCCATCTCCATTGGGTGTAAAAACTCCTCCAATTTGCAAACAAGGAACCCCAGAGTTGGTAATGATTATACTAGCTGAATCAACGCATCCATTGGAGTCGGTAACTATCAATTCATAGGTTCCAGAAACAGAGGCTATTATGTTTTGTGCGTTTTGGCCATTGCTCCACAAATTTCCATAGTTCGACGAAGAATTAAGTTCTACGGAAGATTCAGCACAAAACGTTGTTGGACCGTTCGGGGTAATGGCTACTATGGGAAGGGGATTTACAACAACATTTACTGTATCCATTAAGCTCGTACAACCGTCTAAGGTATAAGTGGTAGTATACAACGTGGATGTATCTGCCGTGATGTTGAATTGATTCGCCGTTGAATTGTTCGACCAATTAAAAGTCCCATTCGTTAAATCTGGAGTTGAGCTTATGGTCACTTCTTGTCCAAAACACGTGGTAATATCTTGCGATGTCAATATCGGTAGAGGCTTTACAACAACAGTTAAGGTGGTCGTATCCCAAGCGCAAACGTTTAAATTCGGAGTAAAGGTATAAATGGTGGTGGCCATGTTGTTGATGGGAGGAGACCAAGTGCCTTGAAATAAATTGAGTGAACTGGTAGGTAAAGGCGCAAGAGGATCTCCCGCACAGATCGGATTAACACTGGGGAAGAATGCAGGTTGATTCGGGATAACGGTTACATTAAGCGTATCCATTCCAATACACCCTATTGAATCGATGCCTGATAACATAAAAGAACTGTTTTGGGAAGGAAATATGTTTTGACCATTTGAAAAATTATTTTCCCAAACTAAATTTGTTCCGCCTGTTCCATTCAAGGTAAAATTACCCCCCTCACAAATGGAAAAATCTTGTCCTGCATTTATGGATGAAGCTCCAGGATTGTTATAAATCATCTCATACTTGTAAAAATCGGCATTGTATCCGAAGCTTCCAAAACCACCGTAAAGAGTACATCCGATGTTAAAACCCGAGATATAATTCCTGTTTGCTGGAAAACTTGGTAGTTGAGACCACTGATTTGTTAATGGATTATATTGCCAAAATTCATTCAACGTAGTGTTAGGATTATACCTTTCTCCACCAACAATATATCCTCTCTCACCAAAAGAGAAGGAGAAAAATGCATACCTTCCTGTAGCGGGTAGTGAAGTTTTTTGAGTCCAAGAATCGCTTTGGGGGTTATATTCCCACAAGTCGTTTAGATAGGGGTTTCCAAACGTATTTACACCACAGGTAACATAACCTTTCCCATTTGCTGAAAATCCTCTTCCTGAAAATCTAACGGTACCTGGGAAATTACTCATTTGAGTCCAAGAATCATTAAGGGTATTGTATTTAACCACCTTGTTTTGAGAGCCTAATAAAAAATATACGTCTGTACCTAAAATAAAATATGAAGTTCCCCAGTAATTTCCTGGAACAGTTGGGCTGGTTAGTTGTGTCCATAAATTTAACGATGGATTGAACGAGAAAAAGGTATTATCGCTTCCCAATCCGTAATACCCTATTCCGTTTATTTCAAATGAAACAGGTTTTGTGCGAGGTATGCCAGGAAACGATGGCATTGCACTCCATGAATTCAATGATGGATCGAATTTCCAACAATCGCTAAGCGTTCCAGCACCAGATTCACCACCTATAATGTATCCGTAATTACCAACAGAGAAAGAACCTGTAGCAGTCCTTGGAGTTGAGGGTAGGGATTGAAGAGGAGTCCATTGAGCAATGCTTGAAGCCTTAATTAAGATGCTAAATGAAATTAATAATAGTAACTTATGGATGAGCTTGGAATCGAACATTTTTGTCATTTGATTAAAATTTTAACAAATATACTGACTAAGTTACATAATTGTATAATTAGTGTATAAAATATAACGCAAATATGATGTCACCTTTGTTACATGATTCACCGTGGCGAAATCGTAGAACAGGCGGTCCGATCCTCTGGACATAACTTGAGTAAATTAGCACTCAGGTTAGGGAAGAGTCGGAAGTGGCTTTATGATGCCTTTGAAAATCCAACCCTAAGCATTGAGTACATCTTCGAGATCGGGAAAGCCATCCATTATGACTTCTCTAAGGAACTCCTAGAATTTCGTAAAATGTATCATCAAGAAGAAATAAATCTTTCGGTTGAAGAGCCAGGCTTGAAAGATAAATACATCACGCTCTTGGAAGAACATCAAAAACTACTTGCTAAATTATTAGCGATTCAAGAGGGGAAATAATCCAGCGTTTTCACGCGTATTCAGCTTAGTTAGTGAATGGAATGCTATTTTTTTGGCTCGTGAGAGTCGTCATCCCCTCTGACGGAGTCTGATACTCGTCAGAGTCATCAGACCTCATTCCCCCTTCTTCGCTCCGCCCCGTCGGAGGCGAAGTGGGAATGTTTAGTGACTTTACATAAAATATTTTGCCACCCGTGTAAATTCAAAGTTACCACCCGTGTAAATTCAAAGTTACCACCCGTGTAAATTCAAAGTTAATACCCGTGTAAATTCAAAGTAAGTACCCGTGTAAATTCAAAGTAAGTACCCATGTAAATTCAAAGTTAACCACCGTGTAATTTCAAAGTTACTACCCGTGTAAATTCAAAATTAGTTGTATATTTGTTTAATATTTATAAGGGTTATGGACAGAATTCGAATTATTAAAAAATCAATGGATATTTATCTTAAAAAGTATCCCGTACTTGTACTTACCGGACCTCGTCAGTCAGGTAAAACAACCTTCCTTAAAAATCAGTTTTCTGACTATACCTATGTGAATTTAGAGAATTTAGATCTCAGGAAATATGCATTGAATGACCCGAACGCGTTTTTAACGGAATTTCAAGGAAAGGTGATTTTAGATGAAGTGCAGCGTGTGCCTGAATTATTCTCCTATATTCAAACGAAGGTTGATGAGGATCGCATCATGGGGCAATACATTCTTTCGGGTTCACAGAATTTCCATCTAATGCGAAGCATAACTCAGAGCCTTGCTGGTCGTGTAGCCTTGTTTAAACTGTTGCCTTTTGATCAAGAAGAAATGCACAGTGCCGGGTGGCTAGATGCCGATTATTCGGTGAATTTACAACGCGGATTTTATCCAGCCTTGTACGACCGTGACATCCCCTCCAAGGCATTTTATTCAAATTATTTGCAAACCTACGTAGAACGAGATTTATCAGAATTGATTCATGTAAAAGACCTCAAGCAATTTAGGAATTTCATTGGGCTTTGTGCTGCAAGGGCCGGGCAATTGCTTAATTTGAATTCGTTGGCTAATGAATGCGGAATTTCTCAACCCACGGCAAAATCTTGGATTTCTGTCTTGGAAACAAGCTACATCGTTTATCA
>JBEIDV010000109.1:0-6494 GCA_040383285.1 Crocinitomicaceae bacterium
AACATTCCTGATACGCATGCGGGTGACGAGATCGAGTACATCATGCAAATCGAAAAACAAGCCAACAGCTATGCAGAACGATTAAAAGACGTGTATGAGGCGGGAGCTAATTCGAACGTAGTGTACCCAGATTTATACCCATTCATTGCGCCGGCTTCTTCAAAACACAACCCCTTGGCCCCACAATTACAGGTGATTTCCAGGTTGTTAAGTGGGGGTATCGGAACTAAAATATTTATTTGTCGCATCGGAGGATTTGATTCTCATGCAAATCAGGTGGTTAACAATAACCCCACCATGGGATCCCACGCTGCCTTGCTATACCATATTTCATCGGCGATGAAAGCATTCTATGATGATTTGCAAAACATGGGACTCGCCGACCGTGTGCTTTCTATGACCTTCTCGGAATTTGGTCGCCGCGTTGCTTCTAACGCAAGTTACGGAACGGACCACGGGAATGCAGCACCAATGTTGGTTTTTGGAACTTGCATCAATCCCGGAGTGTATGGTGTGAATCCGGATTTAGCCAATTTGCAATATGGAAATATACCGATGGAATTTGATTACCGGCAGGTATTTACTTCGGTAGTGAAAGATTGGTTTAATGCGCCAGATCAGGCCCTTCAAGAAGTTCATTTTGATCAATTTGTAGATTCACGGATAGATTATGTGCGTTGTAAAGAATTGAGTACAACGGAGCTTTTTCAGCAGAACTTATCCTTGAATTGTTATCCGAATCCGACAAACCAAGAGTTATTCATTGATTATACCTTGAAACAAGAGGTGGACTTGAAGATTGAGTTGTTTGATTTAATGGGACGATCCTTGGGAGCGATCGAAGATGCACCTAATACGCCGGGGTCCCACAGCGTGATGTTTAATTTTGGTCAAGTTATTAGCGGCACCTATTTGGTGCGAATGTATGCTAATGATGCGGTCTTGACCCGTAAAGTAATTTTATCTAAGTCATGAGGAAGTGTTGGTTTGTAGGTGTAATAATGGTGCTGATTTCGTTACAGGTAAATGCACAGAGTAGAAAGCATCAATATCGAAAAGATCGGTATTTCTTTGGCGTCACCATGGGGTCTGGTTTTACACAACCTATTGTAAGGGAACGGTTCAGTCTGATGGAAACCACACCGCAGTCGGCAAATGAGAATTTCGACAAGAAATACGGCAACCTATTCCAGCACGCGGGGGGGATTTATGGATTGCATTTTTCGTTTGCCTTTACCAAATTATTCTCTGTGTTAAGTCAACCGTGTTTTCAAACCCAGCGGTACAACTACATGAACAACTACCATTGGTCGGATACCATCACAGGAGGCGAAGTCTACAAGGAGTTTTTACACCGTCAAAAAATTAGCAACATTCGAATTCCAATCCTTGCGCGCATGGATTTTTCCGCACGCAGATGGTCTCCTTTCATTCAAGCAGGCTTGTCTGCTGACATTGCGTATTTTGCAAGCAAACAGATTTATACAGATAACCAGGTTGATCGTTCCGTTGATCGTAAAACAGCCGTTTCATCTAATGTGGCCGAAATGACGGAGCATTTGAATCGCTTCAATGTGTATGCGGTGGGTGGTGCTGGCATATCGTATTACCGTGAGCAATTTGCGCTTTCGTTGTCAGGTAATTTTCGTTATGGCTTACGAACAACAATTGATCCATTGGAACGGTATGCTGATTATACCGGTATGGCCGCTGAGTACTTAGATGTACAAGATAAATTCAATTTGTTAACCATGGATATCATGCTAACACTCATGGTCCCAATCCATAAAAAATGGTAGTATGAAACGTAGTGCATTGCTTTGTTGCTTCGGCTTATTTTTTCTAATGTTATCCTGCGAGAAAAAAGATACCTCTTCCTTACCCTTTGTAAAAATATACGACGACCAAAATGGTAACCGATCTTTTACACCCTTATCGATTATCAAGTCGACCCAAGATCAGGGTTACATCGTATTGAGCGCATTTGATGGGTGGAAGATTCAGCTCATGAAGATTGATAAAGATGGCGTGTTTAAATGGAATTTAGAGCTGCCTGATGCCTATGTGAATGCCGTCCCGTCCTTGTTGAATATCAATGAGCAACTGTACGTGGTGTGTATGGATCCCATAGAATTGAATACACGCATCTTGCGTATCGATGAAACGAATCATTCCGTGGTCCAGGTGTCAACCTTGGAAGAAGTGAGTTATCCTGTTCATGCCAATTATAATGGAAATCACCTATACCTCATGAGCTGTCCCTTATCTTCCCAAATGATGGGCATACATGAAGTAAGTACCGCCTTGGATACCGTTATTCGGGTTGGAGCATTGACGATTGGTATGAACGTAGATGAGCAGGTGCTTAAACATGTAATGCATACGGGGAAACAATGGCCATTTTTCATCAAGTCTACGCCAGAAAAAGATCGTTTTGTGGTAAATGGGTTTTACAATTACTCCTTTTCTACCGTGTTTTTAGATAATAACCTCCAGTTTACAGGGGTCTACAACGGCGCAGCCTTGGATGGAGGGATAAATCAACTGGAACCGCTCGGATCCGATGAATATGGTTTGTCCCGTATTTCAGGTGAGTATGTATTTTTTAATCCTAAGCTTAGTTTGGATCCAACCGCAGTTGCGATGGCTACTTCGCTTGAGGCACAAGGAGATTCTGAATTAAACCATGAGACACCTGTTTTAATTAAAGAATTAACGATTAAGGGGCTTAAATACCGCGCATTTCTTGCGTCAACGCGCAGTAATCAATTGTCCTTGAAGCTCTATGACGAAACGGGTAAAAAAGTAGCCGGTACATACATCAGCAAGAACATTCCAATTAAAGCCTGTGATTTGATTCAAACACCATACGGAGAATTACTAATTTTGACACAAGTGAGGGTTATGGGAAGTTATAACCGCATTGGAACCATAAAACTTTCGAAAGCAAACTTAGAATCCTTGGTTACCCCAGAATAAGAAGTTTATATGAGAATCTTTAGTTTATTCGTGTGTGTAATTCTCTTCGTTTCATGCAATAAGGAACGTAGATTCAATCGGAATTTACAAGGTACTTGGGAAGTAGATATGGTTAAGTTGCAAGATGCGGACGGGTTTTCCTTTTTTGATTACAATCCAGTGGGTGCCCTTAAGATCACAGATGAATCCGTTCAAGGAGAACTAACAGCAGCGTTTCAAACGTTTCAAGGTTCCGTGGCAGATACCTTGGCGCTTCAGGGAACGTACTTATTAAAACTCAATGAATCTGAATTGAATTGGGTTCAAGCACCAGATACGATTAAAAACCGCATTTTCGTAATTACCAATAAGAATTTAGAAATTGAATATTATGACGTGCAAGCACAACAGCGCTTACGCTACGTATTCAAGAAAGTCAACTAATTACAAGAATCCCAGTTCTAATTTTGCTTCCTCTGACATCATGTCCTTGTCCCATGGCGGATCAAACACAATATGTACCCGGCAATCTGTGATGGCCTCCATCGCTTTCACTTTATCTTCTACCTCTTTTGGTAAGGATTCAGCAACCGGACAATTGGGTGAGGTTAAGGTCATGTCAATATCTACCTCATTCGTTTCGGATATTCGGATTTCGTAGATCAATCCCAATTCAAATACATCCACCGGAATTTCGGGGTCATAGATGGTTTTTAATACAGTTACGATTTCGTTTTCTAGTTCAATCATGATGTTAGTTGCTTCAATCCGTCACTTTTTAATCGGTTGATCATGCCTACAAGCCCATTGGCTCGCGTAGGGGATAGGTGTTCTTGCAATCCAATTTTTCCGATAAAGTATAACTCACTTTTAACAATGTCTTCAGGTGTTTGGTTCGATAATACGCGAATTAATAAACTAATAATCCCCTTTGTGATAATGGCATCGGAATCTGCGGTAAACACTAAGTGCTTATCCAGCATTTCTGAAGCTACCCAAACCCGCGACTGACATCCATGAATTAAGCGATCCTCGGTTTTTTTATCATCTGCAATTAATGGAAGCTCCTTGCCCAAGTCGATGATGTACTCGTATTTTTCCATCCAATCATCAAACATTGCAAATTCTTCAATGATTTCGTCTTGAATTTGGTTGATGGATTTACTCATGATAATAAGTGAATTGAACGTTCTAGCGCAACAACGAACTGATCTATTTCTTCGGTGGTATTATAGAAAGCCAAGGATGCTCTAACCGTACCTGGAATATTGAATTGCTTCATGAGTGGTTGCGTGCAATGATGACCTGTACGCACAGCAATTCCTTGTTTATCGAGTAGGGTACCTAAATCAAAGGGATGTAACTCACCGATGAGAAAAGACAAGGTACTACACGTTTCAGGAGCTTCCCCAATGAATCGTATGGTTGGAATTTCTCTCATTCGCGCCCTTAAATAAGTTCCAAGGGTATGTTCATGTTGAAAGGCGCCCTGTAAATCAAGGGATGATAAATAATTAAAGGCAGCTCCCAGGGCAATCGCTCCACTTATATTGGGTGTTCCAGCTTCAAACTTTAAGGGCAATCCATTGTAGGTGGTTTTCTCAAAACTCACCTGTTCAATCATGTCACCGCCGCCTTGATAGGGAGGAAGGCTATCTAATAGATCCTTTTTGCCATAAAGAATTCCAATTCCGGTAGGCCCAAACACTTTATGTCCTGAGAAAGCTAAGAAATCACAATCTAAGTGTTGTACGTCGATGGGTAGGTGTTGAATGCTCTGTGCGGCATCCAAAAGTACCTTGGCGCCGACTTGATGCGCTTTTTTTATCAGTTGCTCCACGGGGTTGATGGTCCCGAGAGTATTAGAAATGTGGATGATGCTCAGTAATTTCGTTCGTTCACTTAATAAGGTGTCGAATGCTTCTAAATCTAAGGTGCCTTCTGGCGTAACGGGAATTACTTTTAATATCGTGCCTTTTCGTTCACAGAGCATTTGCCAAGGAACGATATTCGAGTGGTGTTCCATGCCCGAGATAAGAATTTCATCTCCCGGCTTGAGCGTTTCCCCAATACTGAAAGCCACGGTGTTGATGGAATCAGTCGTTCCTTTGGTGAAAATCACTTCTTGGCTGTGCGCCGCATTGATATAACGTGCCACGGTAGTTCTTGCCTGTTCATACGCATTGGTTGCTTGATCACTTAAGAAATGCACGCCCCGATGAACGTTTGAATTTTCATGCGTATAATAGCTCGATATGCGTTCAATTACTTGCCTTGGTTTTTGTGAGGTCGCCCCGTTGTCAAAGTAAATCAGGGGTTTCCCATTAACAGATTCCTTCAAAATTGGAAAGTCTGCTCTGATTTCATTTACATTGAATTCGCTCATGGTACAAAGGTACAATAATCCCTTATTTTGAACGAATCTAAAATAGCTAAAATTACTTAGGTTGCAGTTCAATAAACGGAATCAGCATTTCCTCCATGGATATACCCCCATGTTGGAATGTGTTGCCATAATGATTCACAAAATGATTGTAATTATTAGGGTAAACAAAGAAATCTGACTCCCTGGCGAATACATATTCATTAGAGAGTTTGATTTGAGGTAAGAAAGCCTCGGTAGGTTTATTAACGACAAATACTTCTTTCGAATCATAGCTTAAACCACGTCCAACTTTATACCGAAGGTTGGTGTTCGTTGAGCGTTCCCCGACAATTTTGATGGGTTTATTCACTTTAACTGTCCCGTGGTCTGTGGTGATGATTAAATGCGCTCCGATTTCTCTAAATTTTAGTATCAACTCCTGAAGCGGTGAATGTTCAAACCAAGATTTTGTAAGTGAACGATAAGCCGCCTCATCACTGGCTAATTCTCGAATCATTTCCATTTCTGTTCGAGCATGTGAGAGCATGTCTACAAAGTTGTACACGACAAAATTCACGTCGTTATCCTTGATTTGGTTAAACTGCTCATTAAGTTTCTTACCAGCCTCTAAGTTGGTGATTTTATGGTAACTCCATTTGCATTGTTTGCTTAATCGCTTTAATTGTTGCTCAAGTAATTCTTTTTCAAATTGATTTTTACTTCCCTCGTCCTCTTCATAGCGCCAATATTGAGGGAATTTCTTTTCGATTTCGGAAGGAAGTAATCCGGCAAAGAACGCGTTTCGCGCGTAATGTGTAGCTGTGGGCAAAATGGAGTAAATCACATACTCCTCCTCTTTTTGATACGATTTAGAAATCAGGGGTTCCAAAATTTTCCATTGGTCATAGCGTAAGTTATCGATCACCAATACCGCCAATTTTTCCTTGCCAATTTTTGGTAACACCCGCGTACGAATCATGTTATGCAACATGTAGGGCATGTCCTCTGTACCGTTCAACCAATCGAGGTAATTGTCTTCTATAAAATCGCAAAACAGCTGATTCGCTTCTTTTTTCTGCATGTCGAAGATTTCCTTCATGGCCTTGTCTTCCGCCTGTTCCAATTCCAACTCCCAATACACCAACTTACGATACATTTCTGTCCATTCATT
>JBEIDV010000110.1:0-6449 GCA_040383285.1 Crocinitomicaceae bacterium
AATCGGAGCAACTGGGCCAGCCGGACCTTCAGGAGTTGCAGGACCGACAGGACCAGCCGGACCGACAGGACCGACAGGACCAACCGGGCCTTCAGGTTCTTTAAATGCTTGGAGTTTAACAGGAAATGCGGGAACCAACCCCGCCACGAATTTTATTGGAACTACGGATGCGCAGGATTGGGTGATGCGAACGAACTACATAGAACGGGCTAGGATAATGAGTAACGGGAATGTGGGGATAGGAATAAATTCACCTACAACTAAACTGCAAGTAGCCGGAGATATTTTTGCTTTTGAAGGATCTTATTTATTGTTTGGTTCTCCAATTATAACGAATTACTCTAACAATCAAGGTTCGTTGTATTCATCTCGAGCAGTTGGAGGTAACTATCCATTTGCTACAACAGGTAATGTTATTTTACAAAGCACTACTGCTCTTAATAGAGATATCCTCTTTGTAACTGGTACAGCGCCAAAAGAAAGAATGGTTGTAAAAGCTAATGGCGATGTTGGAATTAATACTCCTCTTCCATCTGGTCGTTTTCACGTTAATAACGATGTTATTGGTTCTGACAGTTCGTTTGTTGTAACAAATTCGGGTAGAGTTGGTATCAACACCTCCAATCCAACAGCCTCTGGGATTACCATAAAGCATAGAACTCATATAATTGAACCATTTTTTAACGTGTTAGATTCTAATAATGTTGAACGTTTTAGAATGGATATTGAAGGAACCGCTGCAAATGCTTTTACTAATTTCAAATTTGACGTTTTTCCTGCCCAAAATAATCAGCAAGTGGAAATACGATTTTTGCGAAGTACAAATACTACTGGCCCTAAAAGAATTAAATTCTTTCGTGGAAACAATTCTCAAAATGTATCCGCTGAGATTGGTGTTGATGGTTTAAATAGCTTTTTTCAAAACCACGGTGGTAGTTTCGGAATTGGAACTTCTAACCCACTTGGTAAATTTCACGTAAATAACGATGTAACGGGAGCGGATAGTTCGTTTGTTGTTGGAGCCAATGGCAATGTGGGAATAGGATTAAGTAATCCATCACAAAAACTTGAGTTGAGTGGAGGCGGAATTAAAATTAATGGTTTTTATGGTATTGGCTTTGATGATGAACCATATAACAACAATGCACCAAACGGAAACGAAGGAGCAAAAATTTATTTCGATAATACGCTTACAGCTAATCCAAATACTGACATTTTAATTATAGAAAAAAAAGATGGAAGCTCTGTTGTGCCAGATGGCGCCATCGCATTTACAAATAGAGGTAATAATGGAGTTCGCTCTGTAAGTATGTTTTTAAATGGAAACGGAAATGTCGGAATCGGAACAACAAGCCCCGCAAATCAATTAAGTATTACTCAAAATGCGGATAAACCGGGTGGTGGCGCTTGGTTAGCTACCTCTGACATCCGAACTAAGACTGAAATAGCTCCATTTACCGATGGCCTAGACTTGTTAATGAAATTAAAACCAGTCACCTATAAATACAATGATAAATCAGGATTCACTGACTTGAATAAAACATACGTAGGGTTCATAGCCCAGGATGTAGAAAAAGTGGCTCCATACATGGTTAGCACGTACGACGACACCGAAGGGGCAAGCGGTTTAAAAGATAAACGCCAATTCGACGAAAGTGCACTTTCAAAAATCATGTTGAATGCGATTCAAGAGCAACAACGGATGATTGAGGAGCAGAAACGCATGATTGAAAATCAACAAAAGGAAATTCAAAAGTTGTCGATAGAGATAAATGAACTTAAAAAACAATAATGTATGAGAACTTTACTAATCTATATTTCTTTAATATTATCGTCATTCATTTATGCACAAGTCTCCCCACCCGAAGCCATCAATTATCAGATGGTGGTGCGAAGTAATACCAATCAATTGATTACGAACCAAAACATAGCCGTCAAGGCAATGATTCGTTCGGGAGGCCCAAGTGGAACGGTGGTGTATTCCGAAAGACACTTGGTGCAAACCAATGTGCAAGGTTTGGTTAATTTTGCCATAGGCCAAGGAACTACATTATCCGGAGTTTTTTCAAGCATTCCGTGGGGAGCGAGTACCACCTATTGGTTAGATGTGGCTGTTGATTTCAGTGCAGGAACCAATTACATCAATTACGGAACGCAGCAATTGATTAGCGTGCCTTACGCATTACATGCTAAAACCGCAGGCGCCATTCTATCCAAGTGGATGCACGGAAGTGGATTACCAAACGTGAACCAAGGAATACAAGGAGATTATTATTTAGATGTATTAACGGGCAATGTATACAATAAGCTTCCCAACGGTACATGGGTACTCGTGGCAAACATTACTGGCCCTCAAGGGTTGACCGGTCCTGCTGGCGCGCAGGGTGTTGCAGGTGCTAATGGGTTAAATGCACTCACAAAAACCACCGTTGAACCTGACGGTGCAAACTGTGCAACAGGGGGTGTAAAATTGGAATTTGGACCGGATGCTAATGTAAACGGAATCTTGGACGCAGGTGAGATTGTTCCGGCACTCACAAAATACGTTTGCAACGGAGCGGTGGGACCTCCAGGTCCGATTGGTTTACCTGGTATTCAAGGTCCGGCAGGAGTTGCAGGGCCGACAGGACCTCAGGGCCCGGCAGGTCCTTCAGGAGCATTGAACGCATGGAGTTTAACCGGTAATGCAGGAACCAACCCGACAACGAATTTTATTGGAACTACGGATGCGCAGGATTGGGTGATGCGAACGAACAACTTGGAACGGGCTAGGATAATGAGTAACGGGAATGTGGGTGTAGGAACAAGTAGCCCGCTATATAAATTATCAACAGTAGATGATGGTTTAGGAGCTACTATGCCTTTTGGAATAACAGATTTGGCCAACAACCCAAGATTTAGGATTGATGTTGAGGGAGATAGCACGACAAATTTTACAAATGTAAAATTTGATGTATATCCATTATATAACTCTGAGAAAGCAGAAATTCGAATATTTAGATCAACAAATACTTCTGGACCTAAAGTAGTGACATTTTTTCGAGGAAATAATACTACCCAGGCAAGTGCTCAAATAGGTATGGACGGACATCCTACCTTTTTTCAATACCACGGTGGAAATTTTGGGATTGGAACAATTACTCCGTCATCCTTGCTCAGCGTCAACGGCACAGCAGATAAAGTGGGCGGAGGCACATGGGCTACCTTCTCAGATGAACGCGTTAAAAGAAATATTACCCCATTCGTTGATGGCCTTGATTTGTTAATGAAATTAAAACCAGTAACCTTTAAGTACAATGAGAAATCCGGGTATTCTGATCTTAATAAAACATTTGTTGGTTTCATTGCCCAGGATGTGGAAAAAGTGGCTCCATACATGGTTACCACGTACGACGACACCGAAGGGCCAAGCGGTTTAAAAGATAAACGTCAATTCGATGAGAGTGCGCTTTCTAAAATCATGTTGAATGCGATTCAAGAACAGCAACGGATGATTGAGGAGCAAAATCAAAGAATTCAAGAGTTATTGAAACGTATTGAAGTATTGGAAGAAATAAAGTAAGGATTATTCTGAACTCATAATAACGCTATCTCTATTTGTTATTGAATGACGGAATTTTAACCCAACCCTAATCCCAAACATAGCGCTCATCGTAGGCCACCTCGTATTTTTCTAGGAAATCTTGATATTCGGTTTTAAATGCTTTCTTACGGTGGTGTTCCTTTTGGTTTGCTATATACTGGATAACCCGCTCAACCTCAGCTGGATTCACAGAAAACGCGCCGTAGCCGTTTTGACATGAGAAATTGGCATAGGCCGCACCTTTGGTTTTCATCCATTTGGAAGAATGGGATTTAAGTTCTTCCAACAATTTCATCAAAGCCACCTTTTTGGATAGCATGCACAGGATATGAATGTGGTCGGTATACCCTCCTACTTTGATCACGTGGTATTCGAGGTTATTGCAGATGCCGCCGAGATAGCTGTATAGTTCCTCTTCTATAGATTCTTGTATTAGAGGTTGTCGGTACTTCGTACTGAACACGATGTGCCGGTAATTTTTTACGAGTGATTGCCCCATTTGATTAAGGTATTACGCCCCTTCAGGGCTAACATTAGATGCTACGTATTTATCCGATGGCTAAACGCCATCGTTAAAATAGCTCGCCCTTTCAGGGCTAACCGTAAACGCTTACAACTGATAATTAGTATAAATAATTTCATCCTAGCCCCGAAGGGGCGCAATCCCCTAGCCCTGAAAGGGCGTAATACCCTAGCCCTGAAAGGGCGCAATCCCCTAGCCCTGAAGGGGCGAAATAATTGCCGTAAAATAACATTATTAACCTTTTATAATGAAAATAAATATTAATTTTGTGAAAATAATCACATAATTAACACTTATAAATGGAAAGATCCCTCCAACAAAGCCTCATAACATGGAAAAACAACCCCAACAGGTTACCGTTAATACTCCACGGTGCGAGGCAAGTTGGAAAGACCTATATCATGAAATGGTTAGGACAACAGGAATTTGACCGTTATGCCTATTTTAATTTTGATGAGCGCCCGGAATTAAGCGATTTTTTCAAACTGAACAAGGATGTTGATCGTATTATAAACGCTCTTTCACTCATCGGTGGAACTCCTATTAATGATTCTTCTTTGCTTATTTTAGATGAGATTCAAGAGTGCCCAGAAGCATTAAATACCTTGAAATATTTTGCTGAAAAAAGACCTGAAATTCCAATTATATGCGCAGGTTCTCTTTTGGGAATTTCTTTAAATTCAGGAAGTTCTTTCCCTGTAGGAAAAGTATCTTTTTTATCCTTATCTCCGATGACATTCCGAGAAGTTTTACCGAACTGGCGTATCGAATTATTCAACTACTTAGAACAAATCAACTCCATTGAACCCCTACCATCCTATTTTTTCAATGATCTTCTTGATCAATTTAAAATATACTTAGTAACAGGTGGTATGCCCGCCGTTATCAATTCTTTCAACGATGCGCATTCCTTTGAAACATGTGAAAACGTTTTGCAAAATTTAATTCTCTCCTACCATGGTGACTTTGCTAAACACCCTATTATGAGCGATGTTGCTAAAATAGGACAGGTATTCAATTCACTACCAAGCCAATTAGCAAGAGAAAACAAAAAATTTATTTACCAATTAGTCCGAACTGGAGCGAGAGCTCGCGAATATGAGGATGCTATTCAATGGTTAAATCGCTCGGGAATGGTGCATCAAATTAACCTTGTCTCAAAACCAGCCATTCCAATGCACGCCTACATCGACTTAGGTGCCTTTAAATTGTATGCTTTTGACGTTGGCATTATGCGAAAAATGGCTAAGCTTTCCCCGTTGGTATATTCCGAAGGCAATCGATTATTCACTGAATTCAAAGGCGCAATGATCGAGAATTATATCCTGCAAAGTCTGATCGCGCAGTTTTCAGAGATTCCCACCTATTGGACGTCTGGTAATTCCGCCGAAGTTGATTTTTTACTTGAATACAACAATCAAATTATTCCCGTTGAAGTGAAAAGCGATGAAAACATTAAAAGCAGAAGTCTGCAAATCTACAACCAAAAATACTCACCCAAATTACGCATTCGATATTCGTTAAAAAATCTTTCGTATCAAGAGGGATTATTGAATATCCCCCATTTTATGTCCGACTATACCAAAGAATTGGTAGATCTAATAATGATCGATAACAAAAGCTAGTATTTTTAGCTTTTCTTACGTTTTATTGGGTTAAATTAAACGATAATCAGTTCAGTTTACAACGGTTGTTTTTTTGATTTGCGATCTTTCCACATGGGAATTTCAATCTTCCTATTGAAGTTTTTTAGCTAAATTCATTGAACTTACTGAAGTTTTTTAGCTAAATTTCTTCAATTGACTATGACGTAAGGTTGGTCATCCTACCCCACCATCTGGTTACAGCCACGGATATCCGTTTGATTTACGCGGCCTTCGAGCAGGAATCCTCCCGGTACGAGTTTACCTAAATCGTCGGTGGCAATGAAACTGCAGCTGTTGAGGTTGGCTAAATCAATGATGTTAATTGCACCGCGCTGCCCCTCTGGAACTAGCGCAACTGGGTCGCTCACGTCGCGCAAGACCACCCGCATCCATGACGGCGTTCGGAATATTAAATCTGGTCCGCAATACCCCTGAGACAAGAGTTCGGTCATGCCGTATTCGGAATGAATCTCGGATGTGTTCAATCCCTGCTTCAAGGCTTCGTGCAATTCAGGTTTCGTGAGTTCTTTTCGTCGGCCCTTCATGCCTCCGGTTTCTACCACCACCGCTTGTGAAAAATCATTGCCTTGCTCGGCTAAATCTAATAAGGCATAGGAAACACCAAACAACATGCATTTCCTTCCTGAAGCCAAAGCGGCCACGTAGCGTGCATGAATTTGTTCCATTTCGTTCAAGA
>JBEIDV010000111.1:0-6410 GCA_040383285.1 Crocinitomicaceae bacterium
CGCGAATTTGATATGAGAGATTGGTTAAAACATTCTATTTTTTTTGAAAAATTGTTTTAACAAATGTTTTAACAATTTCAATAAAAAAGTCCTAAAATGTTATAAATCAACACTTTAGGACTCGGTATTGGTGGAGTCGGAGGGGTTCGAACCCTCGTCCAAACAATGGGAACTCAAGCTTTCTACATGCTTATTTCCTGATTGATTTTTCGATCCGAAATTGGACAGGAACACCCGGTCTCGGACTTAGCCACTGAATTCTCATAACCGCTTAGTAGCCTCACGTTTACCAGCCCGATGGGATGAACCTTCGATTGGTAAGCGAAACGGGCCGTCGCCTACCGAAGGTACTTGTTCAACCTACTGTGCTTCAGTTGAATTAAGCCAACTAACATTCCGTTAATTAAGCAGCAAGTGCGTATGACGTATTGTCATTTATTGTTTGTGACAAGATATTAAAGAGGTTCACCACAACCCTCTGCATGCTGACACCTGACTGCCGCTATCGCTGTCAAATCCAATGTCGACCCCAAAGAACGTATTGCTTCGCTAAAGCAACTGGTACAAAGTTACGCGCTTTTGCGCGGGTTATAACAGGATTTGAACTGATTTAATTAATTTTAGGAAAACTAAGCACCTTTTTATGTCATATCCATACCAACTACAGACCTTTCAACAATATCAAGACGCCTATCAACATAGCGTTGATAATCCCGAATCTTTTTGGGCATCCATCGCTGCGAATTTCCAATGGAAAAAACCATGGGATAAGGTTCTTCACTGGAATTTTTCCGACCCCGATGTACGCTGGTTTGATGGAGCGCAACTCAACATTACAGAAAATTGCCTAGACCGTCATTTGGCTACCCAGGGCAATACGACAGCAATTCTTTGGGAATCCAATAATCCGGAGGAAGCCTCTCGCGCAATTTCCTACACGGAACTCCATCACCTAGTGAATCAATTCGCGCGGGTACTGCTCAACCATGGGGTGCAAAAAGGAGACCGCGTATGCCTCTACATGGGAATGATTCCAGAATTAGCCATTGCCACCTTGGCCTGCGCTCGCATTGGAGCAATTCATTCCATTATTTTTGGTGGATTTTCTGCGCAAGCCATAGCGGATCGTGTCGCGGATGCCGGCGCAACCTGCATCGTAACCTGCGATGGAGCCTACCGGGGTGCAAAGGATATTCCTTTAAAAGCGGTCGTGGATGAGGCTTTGAAATCTAGCAATTCCGTGGCATCTGTGATCGTTTATGAGCGCACGAAAACTACATGTTCCATGCAGGAAGGACGCGATTTTTGGTGGCATAACGAAATGGATCGGGTAGCAAACGAAGGGAATTGGAATGTACCCGCAGAAGCCATGGAAGCTGAAGATCCGCTGTTTATTCTTTATACATCGGGCTCTACCGGTAAACCGAAAGGCGTAGTGCATACGACAGCGGGGTATATGGTTTGGGCCAATTATACCTTTGTGAATGTGTTTCAATATCAACCCGGACAAGTGCATTTTTGTACGGCAGATATTGGTTGGATAACCGGACATAGTTACATCATCTACGGTCCCTTGAGTGCTGGAGCAACCTCGTTAATGTTTGAAGGGGTGCCTACATGGCCCGATGCCGGCCGATTTTGGGATGTTGTTGCAAAACATAAGGTAGACATACTTTATACGGCGCCTACAGCCATTCGCAGTTTAATGGGATTCGGTACGGATTTCATTGAAGGAAAGGATTTGAGTTCCTTGAAGGTGCTTGGTTCGGTGGGTGAGCCCATCAATGAAGAGGCGTGGCATTGGTATGACGATAACATCGGAAAAAATAAATGTCCGATTGTAGATACCTGGTGGCAAACCGAAACGGGAGGAATTATGATTTCCAATTTGGCCGGTGTAACTCCCGCCAAACCTTGCTATGCGACCTTGCCTTTGCCCGGCATTCAACCTTGTTTGGTAGATGATCAAGGAGAAGAAATACAAGGAAATGATGTCAATGGAAATTTATGTATAAAATTCCCATGGCCAGGAATGATTCGAACCACGTATAACGATCATGAGCGTTGTCGTCAGACGTATTTTTCGGTGTACGCAGAGAAATATTTCACAGGAGATGGGTGCTTGCGTGATGCGGACGGAATGTATCGAATTACCGGTAGGGTGGACGACGTATTGAATGTGAGTGGCCACCGCATTGGAACGGCTGAAGTGGAAAATGCTATAAATATGCATGATCGAGTCATTGAAAGTGCTGTGGTGGGTTATCCACACGAAATCAAAGGACAAGGGATTTTTGCTTACGTGATTTTGGATGGTGGTTCCTTTGATCCCCATGTAATTCAATCTGAGGTACTCTCCACAGTATCGAAAGAAATTGGTCCGATTGCGAAGCCTGACCGCATCTTGGTGGTGCCGGGTTTACCCAAAACGCGAAGCGGTAAAATCATGCGTAGAATTTTACGCAAAATTGCGGAAGGGGAGGTTTCAAACCTTGGAGATACAAGTACCTTATTGGATCCAGGGGTGGTGGATGAGATTATTCAGCGCGCGAAAGAATGATTAGAATTCTCTTAGCGGGTATTTTATTACTTCTTGGGGTTCGTTTGACGGCTCAGCAAGAAATCACCGTTGAATCCATCGATTTTTGGAAACCTGTGGCTGATACCTTTCTATATTTCAATCATCAAGATTCCCTTCGAGCGAGCTATTCGTTACCTCCATCGTTCAAAAAACCAACCGCTTGGATTGAAGAACAGCATGAATATAGGTTTTATAGTTCGAATGATACCGTGGGATTTTCTTTAAATAGTGTGCTAGAAATCATCGAAACGGAAAAGGAGTTTTGGAGATTATGTGCAGCAAAAACATGGTGTTTCGCACATCCCTATGAGGTGTTTCCATATTTAATTTGTCGCCTGTCGAATAAAACTAAAATTGGTTTGGTAAATACCGCCGATTTAATCATTTGGGATCGAATTCGAAGCGGTGAGCTGAAATTTTATGGGCATGGAGGAGGGATGCAAGAGGATATTTTCACCATCGCTGGACGAGCCTCGTGGATTCTAAATTGGATGACTGGAGAATCCTTTGCTTCTGTAGGGATTGAATTAACACCAGCCTTAGCCCAGGAATATCAAGAGGCTTGGGTTCAATATATTCAATCAAATTCGAAGTAGTATAGACGTGGCCTTCGATACAACCCTTCGGGTCACTCAGTCCACGGGGTATTCAAGCAGGCTGAGTAGTAAGCCGTGGCTTACGTATCGAAGTCTGCGATTGTAGTGATGTGGCCTTCGATACACTCCGCCACAGCGGACCACTCAGTCCACGGTGTAATTAAGCAGGCTGAGTAACGCAGTGTATCGAAGCCTGCGATGTGATGATGTGGCCTTCGGTACACTCCGCAAGGGCGGACCACTCAGTCCACGGGGAAATCAAGCAGGCTGAGTAACGCAGTGTATCGAAGCCTGCGATGTGATGATGTGGCCTTCGATACACTCCGCCACAGCGGACCACTCAGTCCACGGTGTAATTAAGCAGGCTGAGTAACGCAGTGTATCGAAGCCTGCGATAAGGTGATGTGGCCTTCGGTACACTCCGCCACAGCGGACCACTCAGTCCACGGTGAGGCATATGTATCGAAGCCTGCGATGTGATGATGTGGCCTTCGATACACTCCGCAAGGGCGGACCACTCAGTCCACGGGGAAATTAAGCAGGCTGAGTAGTATGCCGTGGCATATGTATCGAAGCCTGCGATATGTTGATGTGTCCTTCGGTACACTCCGAAAGGGCGGACCACTCAGTCCACGGGAGGTAAAAGCAGGCTGACTAACGCAGTATATCGAAGCCTGCGATGTGATGATGTGGCCTTCGATACACTCCGCCAGGGCGAACCACTCAGTCCACGGTGAGATTTATTGAGTTGGCTCTAAAGATTTTCTTAGCAGCATATTTTAAGTTTGGATATTCTCCATCAATTAGGGCTTGTTTCTTTTTTCTTGTCCAACCCTGTATTTGTTTTTCTCGGTAATAAGCAAAATCAATTCGTTGGTATATTTCAAAGTAAACTAGCTCAACTGGACTATAACGCTTCGTGTGATTAGCTCCATTTCCAGTTTCATGTTCTTGAATTCTTCTTATTAAATTTTTTGTACTCCCGACGTAAAACGTTCCGTTTGCACATTTGAGAATATACATGAATCCCGCCATAAATACTTTTGGATAGAGAACAACGAAAGGTTCTTAAATTATTGCCTAGCACATACAAGCAGGCTGAGTGCGAAGCATATCGAAGCCTGCGGTTATGGTGAAGTGTCCTTCGATACACTCCGCAAGGGCGGGTCACTCGGTCCACGGGGAAATCAAGCAGGCTGAGTAATATGCCGTGGCATATGTATCGAAGCCTGCGATGTGATGATGTGGCCTTCGATACAACCCTTCGGGTCACTCAGTCCACGGTGTAATTAAGCAGGCTGAGTAGTATGCCGTGGCATATGTATCGAAGCCTGCGATAATTTTTATACCTTTGTTAACCATTTGGTTAAACCATGAAGTTAAAAGATTCCAAAACTGAAGAAGTTATCTTGGATGCGGCTAAAGTCGTGTTTATGGAATTTGGCTTGTATGGTGCTAGAATGCAGCAGATTGCGGACCGCGCTGGAATCAATAAAGCCCTCTTGCACTATTATTTTCGGAATAAAGAACGCTTGTTTGATCGGGTATTCGAAAATGCGCTTTCACGATATTTTCAGAATATGGAAGTATTGCTAGATGAATCTCTACCAATTATTGATCGGGTTCATTCCTATGCAGACCGGTTTATCGATTTTCTTGCAGAATATCCGCAGATGGCAATCTTTCTCATTAAAGAAGTGAGTTTAAATCAAGCCTTATTTGAAGAAAAGGTCAATCGGCATAAAAAGGAAAAAGCATCGCTAATTCTTGTGCTTAATCACGGAATCCAGCGTGGCGAAATCCAACCTGTTGATGCCATGATGTTTTTTGTCAACCTAGTTTCTTTATGTACTTACCCCTTTGTTGCTCGACCTATTTTCAAGGTGGTTGCAGCTAAGAACGGAGCGGAATGGGACATCGAAGAACATATAGCCTTGAGGGAATCTATACATGAATTTATTAATAATAAAATTAAACCATTGTAAATGAAGTTTTTAACTTATTTGTTTTTACTTTTTAGTTTAAATGTTTTCTTCGCGCAAGAAACATCTATTTCGTTGGATTCGTGCATTCAATGGACTAAACGAAATTTCCCCATCTACAAGCAGTCTGAGTTGTACAAGACCCAGCAAGCAATTAAGGTTTCTGCCATTCGCGAAGCATGGTTACCTAAACTAAATCTGAATGCTTCGGCTACTTATCAGTCAGAGGTTGTTCAGTTTAATATCCCGGGATTCACTACAAACTTCCCGCATGATGCGTATTTAGGGTCCTTGTCGATGGAGCAACTTGTATTTGATGGTGGAATCGGAAAAAGACAACAACACTTAGAAGCGCTGTCCACGGAGATTGAAATTCAGAAAAACACCGTAGAATTATACAAGACAGCTGACCGCGTAAATCAAATCTACATAGCCTTGTTGTTGGCAAAAGAGAATATTTCGATGCTTGAGTTGTTCAAGGATAATTTAATGCAACGTTCTACCAGCGTTGCGGCGGCAGTTTCGAATGGATTAATGTTACAAACAAATTTGGATGAGATTGAAGTCGAATTATTGAAAACGCAACAAAACCTCATTGAAGCCACTGAGAATTTGAACGGTCTTTGCGCTTCCTTATCTTTAATGACAGGCAAAGAAATTACCCCCAAAACTACCTTGAGTTTAATTCCTGCGGGTGGGTCTTCAATCGTTATGAGTATTATGCGTCCGGAAACGAAGCTCTTGC
Source organism: Crocinitomicaceae bacterium (assembly GCA_040383285.1). Classification (GTDB taxonomy): domain Bacteria; phylum Bacteroidota; class Bacteroidia; order Flavobacteriales_D; family Crocinitomicaceae; genus UBA952. The sequence goes on from JBEIDV010000111.1 coordinate 5,905, forward strand.
TAATGCAAGAATCATTATTAGATGAGCGTTACAAGCTCGCCACCAATGTGGCGCTTCCTAAATTGTATGTGGGTGCAGTGGGTAATTATGGTCGACCTGGACCGAATTTCATTAATCAAGAGCTCCGATTTTTTGGGTCAGGTAATGTGTCACTGCGTTGGAATATCTCAACCCTTTATGGCTTAGGACGCGAACAGCGAACCTTTGATCTAAATAAAAAGATGCTGGAAATCCAGCGAGAGCAACTCAATAAGAACATTGAGATTACCCTTTCCACCTATACGTCACAACTTAGCGCCTTAGATCAATTGATGAAATTAGATGCCTTGATTTTAGCGAAAAAAGCGGAGATATCTGCGGTTTCCGCGGCCCAATTGGCAAATGGAAAAATCACATCAACAGTTTACCTAATCCAATTAAATGATGAAATGGCTGCACGTCTTAATTTGAAAATTCATGAAATAAAGAAAATAAATGCGTGGTCGAATTATAATATAACAATGGGA
>JBEIDV010000112.1:0-6376 GCA_040383285.1 Crocinitomicaceae bacterium
CCTGCGGTAACCCCTACGCCAGCACCCAACAATACCCCAACGCCAGCGAAAGAGGTAAAACCTGCGGTAAGCCCTACGCCAGCGCCTAGCAATACGCCTGCGAAGGAAGTGAAACCTGCAACAAACACCAATCCTACACCTACAAAAGAGACCAAACCAGTTGAAGGTGGAGGTACTGAAAAATTACCGGTTCAAAACAAACCCGCAAAAGGAGGAGGGAAATAAGCCCTCTTTTTATCAAAAGGGTTTTTAATAGTGCGCAGTATTTTGTAAATTCGCACCTTAAAATTTATTTAAATGGCAATTATTACGAAGTTAAGAGATAAGTATTCTTGGTTATTAATCACCATCGTTGGATTAGCATTGGTAATCTTCATTCTTCAATCCTTATTTGATTTCATGAATTCAGGTCGCGGTGCGGAAGGGGATTATGGAATCGGATTAGTTGATGGAGAAAAGGTAAACATTGACATTTACAATAAACTGAGCGAGCGTGTACAATCGCAAGATCGTGCGCAAAAGCAACAAGAACAAAAAGAATTTACCGACGAAGACATGGAGGCAGCGAATGATAAAGCCTTCAATTTCATGGTAGATTCAACCCTAACAAAAGTGGAATATGATGCCTTAGGAATCGATGTGAGTGAGCGTGAATTTAATGCATACTTGATGGCTACTGAAGGGTTTGGAGTACTTCAAGACTTGAACCAATTCTTCGTTGATAAAGCTACGGGAGCAATCTCCGAGCAATCCATGAAAACAGGTCGTGTTGAATTACAAAAAACCTTAACCAAATTAAAAACGGCTAAAAAACCAGAAGAAAAGGCACAGTGGGAAGGGACTAAAAAATACTTCATGGACCGAAGAAAAAACGAAAAGTATTTCTCGTTGATAAGCCAAGGGGTATATGTAACGAAAGTAGAGGCTCGCGAAGAGTACCTTGCAAAAAAGGAAACAAAATCAATCTCTTTTGTAGCTCGGCCTTACTCTGAAATTAATGACGCTGAAATCAAAATAAGTGACTCCGAGTTGGAAGCATACTATGAGGAACACAAAGGCGAGAAAAAATACTGGAATCGTTCAAACAATAGAGAAGTTCGTGTATTTGATGTGTCTATTAAACCGTCTAAAGCAGATACGCTAGCGTTCAATAAAATCATTGCAAAACTGCGAATGGATTTTATGACTTCTAAAAATGATTCTGTTTTGGTTATGAATGAAAGTGAAATGCGCGCTTATCTTCCAGGAGCAAGAGGAATTGCTGTTCCTGAAGGACATCCGAAAGCAAATCAATACATGACTTACCCAATGGATTATGATACGATCATTAAACTTACACCTATCGGTCAATTGGTTGGTCCATACCGCGTTGGTGAAAACTTCCATTTATCCAAATTAATGGGTTATTCGCCAGCGAAAATCAAAGCTCGTCACATTCTGATTTCTACCAATGGGTCAAAAGATGCCAAGGTTATCGCAAAGAAGAAACAAACAGCGGATAGTATTCTTAAAGTAATCAACAAAATGAATTTTGCTGAATTGGTACAAAAGCACAGTGAAGACCCAGGATCTAAAGAAAAAGGTGGCGAGTATGCTGACTTTTTAGAAGGCGATATGGTTAAAGAATTTGGAGCCTATTGTGCTAATGCACCTATTGGTAAAATAGGGGTAGTAAAAACTGATTTTGGATTCCACATCATTGAAGTATTGGAACGAGACACTAAAAAATTCCCCATCTTAACTACGGTAGTTAAATCGTTTAAAGCGTCTGAACTTACCATAGGAAATATGGAAGCAGAAGCCAACCGTTTGTTGTATAAATTAGATCAAAAGTTAGCTAAACTTGATGATTTATCTAAAAAGATTGCTGCATTTGACACCCTTGCTTCACAAAATAAATATTTTGTTCGTCCAATCGCATTGGAAGATAACAACCCGCGAGTATATGGCTTGGTTACAACGAATGCCATGGATCGAATCTTAGAATTAGCATACAATGCAGATGCTGAAGCTGGTGACTTATTAGCCGCACCAATCCGAGATAAAGACAAGTACATCATTGCCATGTTGGGAAGTATTCGTGAAAAAGGTGAGCCTACCTTAGCAGATGCAAGAGATCGAATGAAGAAAGATTTAATCGTGGAAAAAAAGGCGAAACGCTTAATGAATCAAATGGCTAAAACGAAAAACCTTAAAACGCTTGCGAAAAAAGGAAATACTGTAGTTGAAGAAGCCATAATAACGTTTAGCACTCCTTCCCTAGGAAATACAGGTTATGAACCAGAAATCGTTGGTGCCTTGTTCTCTGGATATGTTAAAAACGGTCAAACTACCATTCCTCTTAAAGGTAAGGCTGGAGTTTATGTAATCAAAGTAAACAGTACAAAGAAAGCACCTGCGAACGCTACGTACAAAGAAGAAAAAGACCAATTAACATCCATGTTGAAAGGGAACATTCAAGGCATGCTCATGGGTGCGCTTCGTAAGTCTGCTGACGTAGTAGATAACCGTAAGCTATTCCCAAGAATTCGTTCTTAGTAGGGAATAAACCCAAGGAATGGAATAACAAACGATCCAATAGTAGGGTCGGGTTTGTAATAATCTGTGGATAGAATTTGAGCCCCTGTTTCACGTGCTTTATCTAAGCGGGTATAGTCATTGTTTCTTGCTTCTATAGTTCCAGCATCTGTACGCGTACGTATGATGTGTGTTGAACGCTGCTGTCGTATGAGCATTTCATTCGCAAAGGGGTCATCACACAACAAAAAGATGCAATTCGGATTTTCAGAACTACCGTATTTGAATGCCCCGCCGTGTTCTGGATAACCTGATGCGCCGCTCCCTTGAATAATTACGAAAATCCGACCACGCACATCTCCTAAGGACGGCCAACCCTGGTGCTGAATGCGTTCTTGTAAATTCTGTTCATTATTCAAAAAATCGCGGGTACTATACATCGTTTTTAATGTAGCTTCAAATAAACTATCCATTTGATTCAACGCGGTACGATCAAACGGTATGGCTTTTTTAAACCCAAAGAGCCTTAAAATTCCGGCCTCATCACCAAGCGCACTTCCTTTTAATTCAATATTCACAAAAATCGGTGCGTGCGTAGGATTTGACACACTCCATGCATTTAATTCTTCTAGGGCGTCAGCTAAGCTTAGATAATTCGTTTGGTAATCAATGTCTGGAATATGGATTATTTTAAATCCAGGTTCTTTAAGCGCCTTATACTTTTCTTCTCTGATGCGTTGTTTTGGGATGAAAAAGTTCAAGCGATGTTTGAAATATCGACTACCCGTTGGATCATTATATACATCAAGCTCTAAGCCTCGAATGTGATAGGTAGAAAGCTGCTCAGGTATTGAAGGGTGAGAATAGGCTAACTGAAAGGGTTGGTTTTCTTCGCCGAGCACGGATTTGAATCGATTGATAAACTTCATCGTCCGAGCCGTTGGCTGAATTTTATAGCTGTTGTGCGATGCTAGCACCCGAATTTCATTCATCGGCAGCGAATCAGGGAACTCTTGTGCAGTTGCCGCAGAAAAGACAAAAAAGCCAAGTATCGTAAGGGGCTTAAAAATACAAGCGGCCATTGATCCACTCCCCATCGAGTAGGGCTTTATTTTTTTCATAAAATGCGATTGCAGGCGTATTCCATTCCAATACTTGCCAATCCATGCGTCGAACCCCTTCACGTTTCGCAATGTCAACTACGGTATTAAATAAGGCCTGACCTATGCCATGGTTTCGGTGCGATTCTTTCACGTAGATATCCTCCAGATATAAGGTTCGACCTTTCCACGTGGAATATCCAAAGAAATACAGGGCAAACCCTACAATTTCACCTTCTAATTCTGAAACTTGAGCAAAACAACGCTTATGGATGAATAAATCCGCCTCTAACGAACTCATGGTATTGATTACGGCATCAGGTTCTCGTTCATACACCGCTAATTCAACAATTAACCCGTGTATGGCAGGGACATCAGATAAAACAGCCGGACGAGTTTTCATTATTGAACGCCCGCTAGGTTAAACCGTAGTTTTATACCTGTACTCATATTACCGGTAGGATAGCTCGTAGCTACTTTTGGCGTATTCAAATTTTGATCGTAATAATAGGAAACCGTTAAGTTTTGGGATAAATTATAATCAATATTCAATTTCAAGGAAATCACCTTTTGACCTGCCGTCGCTTGATTGGTATTTTCAACTACTTTACGAATCAGTGTAGAATTATCCCGGTAAGAGAAATTGAGTCCCGCATTTAAATCATTGGCAGGGATGCGATCCATTAATTTCACTTTCGCGATTTTTGTTTGCATACCCACCACAATCTCATCTGATTTAACCTCAGTTACTTGGTTATTATTAAGTGACAAGGTAGCTAAACGATCCTTCTTGTATTCAAATTTCGTGGTTAAGGATTGTCCGAAAATTGTCCAGGTAGCATCAAGTCCTATTAAGGGAGAGAACTGCTCACTCACCGTAATATTCTGCACCTGTAAGCTGGAAATGAAGTTGTTATTTAAATCTAAGGCGGTTGGATTTCCGTTGGCATCGGTGGTTGCCCCCATGTTGGATTGCATACCGTTCACCGAAACGGTTGAGTTATATGCATGACGAATCACAAATGATTTCACATACTTCTTCATAAATTCAAACTTGGATAAGCCATTATACGTTAAACTCCAATTCGGTAGTGGCATATTACGCACTGGGTTAATGTTCTTATCATTTACCTCTTTATTGCCATAGGCCGTTAAGAATGCACCGATCACCACCTCTTGTTGGTTCCCTGAGTACCCATCAAAATATCCAGAAGGTAATAAGGAAGAATTTGGATTATCCGCGCCAATTAATTGAGAAACCGTTTGACGATTCGCTAACAACTGATTAAATACTTCCGAAGAACGGTCTTTGTTGTCTCGAACAAACGCTGTACCCCCAAGTGATCGTTGAATAGGTCAAGGTCGCTGATTGGAAGCGACTTTGTCCTTCGAATTGCTGATTGGTTTCATTCCACCTAAAGAATTCACCGCTGTTCAATCCATAGTTTCGATTTAATTTCATTTCAATACTAAGGTCTTTTATAGGCTCAAGGGTTGCACGCAAATTCAATTTGGTAGAATGCGTTGTTGCAAATTGTTTGTTTAAGTTCTCATTTTGAACCAACCATCCATTATTTGCAGACAATTCTGCAATATTATATCCATTCTCACGCCCCCAAATGTCATAACCTTGCTTACCGAAAGCAAAAGAACTCATTCCGAGGTTATTGCTGTTCATTCCAAGAATTCTTGATTCTTGATTTGACCCAGGTAACATGGTTCCATCATCGATGGTATAGGTACCAGAAACGTTTCGAACCGTCATTAATAAGCGTGCAGCAAAACCTACCGCAGGATTAACCTTCTTCTTGGCATTCGCTTCTTTCTTTTTCTTACGCTCATATTTTCTGAGCACCTTATCCCATTTTCTTCGTTCCTTCTTGGTCATTTCCTCCACCGGTTTTGGCGGTTTAGGAGCCTGTTCTTCTACTTTCTTATTTCCTTGATTATTGTTTTGTCCTTGATTGTTCTTAGCATTCAATGCCCCTCGGTTATTTCTTCCATCAGAAAGTACGCGTTTAAACAGTGGGATTTTATTGTAAAGCGTTACAAAATTCGCTTGCGACGTTAAATTAACACTGCGATTGTTTTGAATGATATTACCAAAATTAGTTTGAGCAAGTGGTGCACGTTGCCAATTATAGCTGCCGTTATATTTGGCATTTAGGGTCAACCAGTCAGTTAGTGGGAACTTATCTAAGGGGAAGGTATAACTCAAATTATAGTTGTGACTGTATTCCATGGTTTGACCAAAGGTGGACAATTGTGAACGGACTGAATCCTTGAATTCTTGATAAGCCAAGGGGTCATTTTTACGATCCACGCGACTGTTTCCTTCGGCAAATATTGCTCTATTCGTAGCTGCAAATGAAGCCTTTAAGTTCTTGGTTAAATCATACCCAATATTGTAATTTCTATTCCAATCAAATTTCTTTAAGAATACTGGATTAAATTGATAGTTTGGCACCAAGTTATTTCGGACCTGGCGTTCGTTATACATACGTAAGAGATCATTGGTAAAGGTGATGTTCTTAGGCATGAGGTAGAAATTCATATCTCTAACCAAAGCGAGCCATTTCGATTTTTGAACGGGTTTCCATTTTTTAAAGGGTTCGATGGCTTTACCCGCAAAGGTGTAATTATAATTTAAGGCCCCGGTGTAGTTTTTAGTACGGTCATAATTGGTATTGAAATCACGTTTCAAATTCTCTGCATAGGAATAACTGGCGGACCAATTGGAAATGCGCCAGAATGCTGGC
>JBEIDV010000113.1:0-6371 GCA_040383285.1 Crocinitomicaceae bacterium
CCCGCTTTGGCTAACTTCTGATCAATTTGTGATACTTCCAGTGTCCGAGAAATATAACGACTATGCGCAAAAAGTTTTAGAATTGCTAAATAATTCCGATATTCGCGGACTCGTAGACGAGCGGAATGAAAAAGTAGGGAAGAAAATACGAGACGCAGAGTTAAGCAAGTACCCATTTATGCTGATTGTTGGGGAGAAAGAGGCAGAATCAGACACGATTTCTGTACGTCAACGAGGCAAAGGTGACCTTGGGGCCTTAAGTCCTGAATCATTTGCAGCGCTTGTGCAGAACGAAATGGAACGAGAATTAGCAAAGAATTAATAGCATATTTAAACCACTGAATGAGAAGAAACGCAAGGCCGGTAAGAAAAGTTGAGGAAGCACAACATCGCATCAACGATAAAATTACATCCGCTGAAATACGATTAGTTATTGAAGGACAAGAGCCCCAAGTAATGAAACTATCCGCAGCCTTGGCGTTAGCAGATCAACAAGAACTCGATTTAGTTGAGATTTCTCCGAAAGCGGTGCCACCGGTGTGTAAAATCATGGACTACGCAAAGTTCATGTACACACAAAAACGAAAACAAAAAGAGCTAAAGGCGAAGCAAAGTAAAATTGTTGTTAAGGAAATCCGTTTTGGTCCGAATACTGATGATCATGACTTTAACTTCAAATTAGCGCATGCCCGTAAGTTCTTGGAAGAAGGTAGTAAGGTGAAAGCCTATGTGTTCTTCAGAGGTCGAACGATTGTCTTTAAAGACCGCGGTGAGATTTTGTTATTGAAATTTGCGCAAGAACTTGCAGATGTTGGTATTGTAGAACAGCTGCCAAAATTAGAAGGAAAGAAAATGATCTTAATGATCAACTCGAAAAAGAAATAAAGAAGCTAATAGTTAATGTTTAAATTGTAGAACAATGCCTAAAATGAAAACAAAATCCAGTGCGAAGAAGCGATTCACGATTACTGGAAGTGGTAAAATTAAGCGTAAACACGCGTTTAAAAGCCACATTTTGACAAAAATGGCTACGAAACGCAAGCGTAATTTAACGCACGCTGGATTGGTTCACGAATCCGATGTAGCGAATGTTAAATTGCAACTTTGCATGAAATAGTTGTTGGTTTAATTAATGTTTAACCCGAAACCCAGAATCCAAGCCCACTGAAACAGCGTGGCTCTGTGTCTCAAAAAAAATTAAAGTATGCCTAGATCAGTAAATCACGTAGCATCAAGAGCTAAGAAAAAGAACTTGATGAAATTGGCCAAAGGTTATTATGGCCGTAGAAAAAATGTTTGGACCGTCGCAAAAAATGCAATCGAGAAAGGATTGTTGTATGCGTACTCTGGACGTAAACAAAAGAAAAGAAATTATCGTTCACTTTGGATCGTGCGTATCAATGCAGGTGCTCGTCAACACGGAATGAGCTATTCTCACTTTATGGGATTAGTGAATAAAAGTGAAATGGCGCTAAACCGTAAGGTACTCGCAGATTTGGCAATGAATCATCCTGCTGCCTTTAAAGCAGTGGTTGATGCCGTAAAAAAGTAAATAAACCCTTTTAACTATTAGCGAAAGCCATTAGATTTCTAATGGCTTTTTTATTTTTGTATTAGAACACGCACATGATACGAATAGGATTATTTGGAATTGGACACCTTGGTAAAATTCACTTGAAAATTTTAAAAGGACTTCCTCAATATTTTGAACTGGTTGGCATACATGACATTGACCGAAATGCAGGATTAGCCGTTCAGCAGGAGTTTAATGTTCCGTATTTTGAATTAGCAGATGATCTCATTCAGCGGATTGATGCCTTGGATATCGTTACGCCAACGCCATTTCATTTTGATCTGGCTCACAAGGCAATTCAACAAAATAAGCATGTGTTTATTGAGAAACCGGTCACGCAAACCTTACAAGAAAGTACCATCCTACTTGAGTTAGCAACTCAGAGTGAATCCTTAATCCAAGTGGGACATGTGGAGCGTTTTAATCCCGCATTTATTGCGGCTCAACCCTTACTGCATCAACCAGATTTCATTGAAACACATCGCTTGGCGCAATTTAATCCCCGTGGAACAGATGTGCCTGTGGTACTTGATTTAATGATTCACGACTTAGATATTATTTTACATGTGGTGCAATCTCCAGTTAAACACATTTCGGCTTCTGGCGTTGCCGTTGTAAGTGAGAGTCATGATATAACCAATGCACGAATCGAGTTTGAAAATGGTACGGTAGCCAATCTTACTGCCAGTAGAATCTCACTTAAAAACATGCGAAAATCCCGGTTTTTTCAACGTGATGCGTACGTTGGGATAGATTTCTTGAATAAAAGCATTGAAGTGGTTCGCCTTGAAGGCCTTGAAAGTCCCGCTGATCCGTACGATATGGTATTGGATTTGGGGAATGGGAAGGATCCTAAGAAATTATCAATTGATTCTCCAAAGGTTTTTCCTACCAATGCGATAGAAGAAGAATTGAAAGAATTTGCTATGGGTATACGACAACAGGCTAAGATTTCCGTGGATTTAAAAGCCGGACATGAGGCCTTAAAAGTAGCCTATCAAATTCTAGATTTAATTCAATAAAATAAAATGGAGTTTACTACGTTTTTGCCACGCATGAATTTCAAAAACTTTGTTTTTGCCGGATTGATTCTCTTGTTGCAGGGTTGTGTGAAAAACAATCCCGATCCGTCGTGGCTCTACATTGATAAATGGAACTTAGTGGCGAATCCAGAGTTGAGTGGAGCAGAGGGGGAGTTGAGTCAATCCCTTACAGAGGCATGGGTTTATATCAATGATCAATGTGTGGGCGTATTCGAGCTTCCGATTAAAATTCCGTTATTGAAATCCGGATCGGTAGATGTGAAAGTATACCCAGGCGTACGAGTAAACGGGATTGCTGCAACTAAGAAAATTTATCCGTTTTGTTCGGTTTATAATACCAATTTAACCCTAATTCAAAATCAAACTGTTTCCATAGCGCCAGTTACAAAATACGTTTCAAACGCCCAGTTCATTATTGAGGACTTTGAAGGCGCAAACGTGATGATCGAAAACGACCCCAATACGTCTATGGCCAATTTTGTGTTAGATAATACCGATTTACAGCCATTTAACGGGAATACGTATGCGAAAGTTGACCTTAATTCAACCGATTCAATTTGGGTGGCTTACACTACGTTTGGGTCTTATCTACCTCGAGGTAAAGAAGTTTACCTAGAAATAGATTATTATACCACCAATCGGGTGGTGACTAGCCTACTTGCTATTTCTCCAAGCGGACTTAAAAAGAATCCAAATATTCAGTTGAATAAATCAACCCCGGAAACAGTTAAATGGAAAAAAATGTATATCGAACTTCGAGAAATCATTGGGGCATCAGAAGCAAGTGCCTATTTTGACCATGGGTTTGAAGCGTGGAAAGAACGTGAACTTCCAAATACAGAAATTAGAATTGATAATATAAAGGTTGTCTACATGCCATGAAGCGATATTGGGCGTTGAGTTTGTTGGTGTTGGATGTGCTTGCGGCAATGATTGCATGGTTCATTTTTTACGTTACTCGAGCTACGTGGCTTGAACATAAAATGTTTATTCCCAACAGTACCTTTTATTTAGGGATTAGCCTGGTTCCAATTGCGTATATTCTCTTTTACTACTTGCAAGGAACCTACTTAAATGTACGAAGACTTTATCGACTTAAAATCATTCAACATACCTTGTTTGCCAGTATAATCGGCTCCGTGTTAATTTTCTTCATCCTCCTGTTAGATGATAATGTATTAAGTTATCGAGACTATTATTATTCATTTTCTGTCCTTTTATTTAGTCATTTTTTTGTGACGTTAATTCCACGCTTAGGATTCGTGACCTTTATGATTCATCGCTTGCGTCAAGCAGAAAATGGATTTTCAACTGTAATAATTGGTGGAAGTGATCGCGCATTGCATTTGCTTAAAGAACTCAAGGCACAACAATATAATGTGAATTCATTTATAGGTTATGTTAATGTGAATGGTTCTGATCATGCGTTACAACCAGAAATGCCTTATTTGGGTCATGTTACAACCTTGGAAGATATTTTAAATCATCACCACGTGGATGAAGTTATTGTGGCCATAGAAAGTTCTGACCATGATAGACTTCATAAAATTTTAGTTAAAATCAATGACCTTAGAATTATTGTTAAGGTGCTTCCGGATATGTATGAGCTGTTAAGTGGATCCCTGAAAATGACCAATATTTATGGAGCACTTTTTGTTGAGTTAAATCGTGACGTAATGCCACTCTGGCAGCAAGCCATTAAACGATTCTTGGATATTTCCCTTTCAGTGATTGCAATCCTTATTTTGCTTCCGATGTATCTGATTTGCGCCATCTTGGTTAAGCTAAGTTCTCCAGGACCTATTTTCTTTCTCCAAGAGCGCATCGGATTGAATAACAAACCGTTCCAGATTATAAAATTCCGTACCATGTATGTGAATTCTGAAGCGAATGGTCCCCAGCTTTCCTCTTCTAATGATTCCCGAATTACACCGGTAGGACGATTCATGCGAAAAACGAGGTTGGATGAATTTCCACAATTTATTAATGTGATTCTTGGCCACATGTCCTTGGTTGGACCTCGCCCCGAACGACAATTTTATATTGATCAAATCGTTCAGCATGAACCTCAGTATGTGTTGCTGAATCGTGTGCGTCCGGGCATAACATCTTGGGGACAAGTAAAATATGGCTACGCAGAAAATGTGGAACAAATGCTTGATCGCATGAAGTATGATTTACTTTACATCAATAACCGAAGCATTGCCCTTGATTTAAAAATTCTGTTCTACACGGTGGCCATTGTAATCAAAGCCAAAGGGAAGTAATTACTCCACAACCACCTTATAGTTCCACATTGTTTTTTCTCCTTCGATGTGCAAAAGATACCATCCCGCCGAAAGGGTTGTCGGAAGGTTCCCTTGAAATTCGTTCTCAGCTTTCGCCTCCCAGACCCGTTTTCCTTTTCCATCAAATAAGGTCAAGGTGGATTTTGGTAAATGCTTAATGTTAATGGTTCCGCCTGCTCTAAGCGGGTTAGGGAATACACTTGGCGCTTGGCTGTTTTGCACCTCATTAATCCCTACAGAACTGCCTAAATTAATGTTATCCAAGTAAATGATATTACCCCAGTCACCTTTGTTCCTAAACGCAACTTGTACGTTGTTTTGTCCTGCCCAAGTAGCTAAATTCACCGTATCCGTTCTCCATTGGGTAGAGGTAGGCACAAATTCCGATTGATTGTCAGGTGCCGTGGCTAAATTTTCTCCTCCTCGGTAATACACATACTGATAACTTGCACCACAATCTGTTGAAACTCCCACAAATAATGAATCAGAATAGCCCGCGCCCCAACGACAATAAGCCACGTCAAAGGTTAATAAGGGTTGATTCACCAATTGAGCCCCATCGATGTTGAAGATTAAATCGTCTAAACTCCCTTGAGAATCGATGTTGTAATTATCGAATTTAGCGGATTTGGCGGTATTTGAGTATCCGCCTACAGTCGAGGAATTACTCCACGTTCCACCGTTGTCTTCATTATCAATACTCCAGCCATTTGGTAAGAAATTGCCTTCAAATCCTTCCTGAATGATTCCGGGTAAGGTGTATTGAGTAACCGTTACTGATAGCGTATCGCTGTCGGTTTGACCGTTTCCATCCGTTATGGTTAATATGGCTTGATGCGTCCCTACACCAAATGATACGGCAGGATTTCTTAGGGTGGACGTACTTGGAGATCCCGTAGGAAAACTCCAATTCCATGTGGCATTTTGATGGTTCAATACGGAATGATCTTCGAAATAAAATGAATCACTCGCACAAATTACAGTTTGCGACAGTTTATCTACCATAATTCTACAAATAGGGGCATTCGGTGCCTCATTTAGGGCGCTTTCCCATATGCCCTTACCATACGAAGCCATGCGGATTTTCCCATCCCGATAAAACGGACGTAAAATGTTCCCATTGATTTGCGTAGGAAGTCCTGAATTATCCAACAACCAAGAGCTGGTGGCATTTCTGTAATATACTGCCTTATTCGTCGCACAATATACGCCTCCGTTAGTGCCTCCGATGGTCAGAATAGACTGCACGCTTTCGTTGTTAAGTACATTGGTCGTAATGTTTGTAAACGAAGTTCCTCCATCCGTACTTTCAAAGGTTTTGTTTCCATTCGACCCACTCGGATAGGCTATGAATATGTGATTGTCATTGGCTGGATCTAAGGTAAGCAGCATGCGTCGGCTATTTCCTGCGGGGATTGTTAGTTGATTCCACGTAGTCCCGCCATCCGTAGATTTCCATAATTTACC
>JBEIDV010000114.1:0-6340 GCA_040383285.1 Crocinitomicaceae bacterium
CACAAACACCAAAGAATGGGAGTGGAAGAAACGGAACGAAATTAGGCAACATCACCATGTAAGATTGAATAACGACAGATGGAATATTAGATCTTTATTCAAAAGTTCCCAATGGGAATTGCGCAGAACTGTGCGCAAAGGAATATAACATAACACGTGAGGATCAAGATGCTTTCGCGATTGAATCCTATCGCCGGGCCTCCGCAGCATGGGAAGCTGGAAAATTTACAGATGAAATAGTGCCTGTGCCGGTTCCTCAGCGAAAGGGAGATCCAGTGATGATGGCTAAAGACGAGGAATTCACCAATGTTTTTTTAGATAAAATCCCAACCTTGCGACCAGCTTTTGATAAAGAAGGTACCATTACCGCAGCCAATGCATCAACCATAAACGATGGTGCTTCTGCCTTGGTGTTGGCGTCTGAAGAAATGGTGCAGAAACTGGGATTAAAGCCACTGGCTAAGATTGTTTCCTATGCCGATGCAGCGCAGGCACCAGAATGGTTTACTACGGCACCTTCCATCGCAATCCCTAAGGCCTTAGATAAGGCCGGATTAACAACATCTGATGTTGATTTTTGGGAATTAAATGAAGCGTTTTCAGTGGTTGGTATTGCAAACACGAAGATTCTTGGCTTAGATCCTGCAAAAGTTGATGTAAACGGAGGAGCGGTAGCGCTTGGACATCCACTGGGAAATTCTGGTTCTCGAGTTATTGTAACCTTACTTCATGTATTGAAACAAAACAACGGTAAGATTGGAGGCGCAGGAATTTGTAACGGAGGAGGAGGAGCTTCCGCAATGATTATCGAGAATATCTAAACGATAGCTTTTAAAAATAATTAAAAGGTTGGCTTTGCTAACCTTTTTTTGTTTCTACCAATCGCCGCTGGCACCACCACCACCAAAACTTCCGCCACCGAATCCACCAAATCCACCGGATGATCCACCGCTATTACCTCCACCGAATCCACCGCCGTAGCCTCCCCAAAATCCTCCGCGATATCCCCGGCCACCAATGGTAGTTCCACCACCGCCTTTGATCATGGCATAAATCACAAGGATTAATACAAGTAAGGCGAAAACAGCGCCAATAATGCTTCCAAGGCCCGGCTTTTGATAATCTTTGTAACTGTATTCTTTTTTTGCAAGGTCTTTTAATACCTTCAACGAACTTTTAATGGCCGTAAGCGGACTGTCTTTTTTCATATTCGGGATAAATTCCCGATCAATAATATCCTTACAAACCAAGTCGGGTATTACCCCTTCTAATCCACGACCTACTTGAATGGTTACTTGACGCTTCCCTTCCCCAAAAGGCTTGATTAACATCACGATGCCGTTGTCGCGTTCCGCTGTCCCCACACCCCATGCTTCCCCTAACTCATCCGCATACTGCTCAATTTCCATGTCCATTAAGTCATCCACTACAACGACAACAATAGCGTTGGATGTTTCTTCTTCAAAGGCACGAAGTTCCGCTTCAATCAGAGATGCATCCGCCTTACTTAGAAATCGTTCTTTGCTAAACTCGTTGTATGCAGTAGGTGGGTTACTCGGTCTTTCAGGGATTTGTCCGAACGCGGTAAAGCACGTAACAACAAAAAGTAGCCAGATCATTCTCATGCTTCGGTGATTTCGTTACTCAATTCATTTGGATTGTCTTCGTTCACCGGAAAATGCGCGCTTAATTTTTCGCCGATGCGTTTAATCGCCTCACAAATGCCTGGGCCATATTGTTCCTTTCGGAATGCTGCCGCCATGCTGTGATAGAGTTCATCCCAAAATCCTTCAGGGACTTTTTCGTTAATGCCTTGATCGCCTAAAATCGCAAGCTGCTTGCTTTTGAAACAAAGGTATATTAATGTTCCGTTGCGTTCCTTCGTTTTAGTCATCCCCAAGCGTTCGAACACACGAGTGGCCTCCTTAAAGGGGTCTTTTCCACCTTTTTTATCGATGTGTACACGGATTTCACCACTGGTTATTTCTTCTGCGGACTGAATCGCGTTAACGATCGATTTCTTGTCAAGTTCGCTAAGCATCTTATTCAAAGTTGACGTCCGGTGCTTTATCTGCTCCAGTCATTGCCTTGAACATTTCTTTTCGTGGGAAGGTTTCTTTGTTTAAGAACATGCTTGTAAAGAATCCGCGAATGTGGGTGTTATAATTTTTGACTGATTCATTGTATACATCTCGTTCGCGTTTGATTCGATTTTCAGTACCCTCTAATTGCACTTGAAAGTCACGAAAGTTTTGTGTGGATTGTATGTTTGGGTACGCCTCGTACATTAAGTTGATAGCCGTATTGATTTTTTTACCCATCAATTCCATGTCTTCTGGAGTTTTTGCCCCAACAATGCCAGCGCGCGCTTGAGTTACTTGCGTTAGGATTTCTTTTTCATTCTTCGCTGCTGCTTTGACCGTTTTCATAAGGTTGGGAATTAAATCCAAGCGTCTTTGATAGGCCGATTGCACATTACCCCACTTTTCATCTACAGTTTCTTGGTATCCTACAGCCTTGTTATAGGCATTGTAATAGGCTAAAAAACCAAGTAACAAAATACCTCCAATAGCGATTAATACAATAGTTCCTTTTTTCATGTTGTTCTAATTTTAATCAAAGCTAGTGTCTTTTTAGCTTGTATTGTCTTCCTTAACAATTTTTATTGTTTGACGCAGTCTGCCTGGTAGTCTTTATGTTTAAATTGAATCCAATATTCTTGAAAGCCTTCCTCGTTTTTGTAAAATTGATACGCTGAATTCCCTACACTGCATCGTTCCGATAAACCTTCCCTGAGTTCCTTAAAACGTTTGTTTAATAAGATTCTAGGTTGGTAATTCCAACTCCCGCAATGTTCTATTCCGGTAAATGCATCACACTTGGCTACCCGTTTGAATGGCATCTCAATCGCGTAATACACACTGTCTACTTGATTTAAGCCTTCGGTTTTAATGGTTACCGCTGCTAAGTCTACCTTTAAATATACGTTTTTCAAATAGCGTTGTTTTAAATAGGCCCCAACGCACTCCGCTACCTTGTTCGAGAATTGATGCGCAATGTCGCCCTCTTCGTTGTATTCGGGTCCATTAAAATAACCTATCAATCCCTTGTCGCTTATACGAATGCTGTCGTATGTAGGTTTTGTTTCAACTGCTTCAGGTGTTGTCGTTTTGGTCGGTTTTTTCTTCTGATTGCTCGTGCTGCAATTCAACGTGAGTAATGCGATGCTCACTCCAATACATAAAAGCTTTAAATTCATTTGATTAAAAATTAATCTATAAAATTGATTAGAATATAATTATTTGTCTTATTTTTGTGTCACTCAAAGATAGCAATTCAACGCGTAGTACGGTATAATTTAACACATTATCCATGGCTCTTTTGCGCAACATTGTCCATATGGACTTAGACACCTTTTTTGTTTCCTGTGAGCGGCTTCTTGATAGTCGCCTCAACGGAAAACCTATTCTTATTGGGGGTACCAGCGACCGTGGCGTTGTGGCTTCATGCAGCTATGAAGCGCGACGTGTTGGAATTCATTCTGCTATGCCGATGAAAATGGCCAAGGAACGCTGTCCAGAAGCCATTGTGATTAAGGGGAATTCAGAGACCTACAGTTACTATTCACGTATGGTTACCGACATCATTCGGGAGGCCTCGCCACTGTATGAAAAAACGTCGGTGGATGAGTTTTATATGGATTTTACGGGCATGGACCGTTTCTTTGGAACCCTTACCTATGCCAGTGAATTACGTCAAAAAATCATCCGCGAAACCGGCTTGCCTATTTCGTTTGGCCTTTCCCAAAATAAAACGGTTTCTAAAGTCGCTACCGGAGAAGCAAAGCCGAATAACCAGCGGATTATATCACACGGAGATGAACGTACCTTTTTAGCCCCCTTATCGGTAGCTAAGATTCCCATGGTAGGAACGAAAACATATCAAACACTGTGTAATCTAGGCATTCGAAAGATCCAAACCCTACAAGAATTGCCCGTGCAACTCATGGAACACGCGCTTGGAGAAAATGGTGTAACGATTTGGAAAAAAGGTCAAGGGATTGACCCGTCTCCAGTAATTCAACACACGGAACGGAAATCCATTTCAACCGAACGAACCTTCGATCACGACACCATTGATGTGCGTAAACTGCAAGCGATTTTGAGTGCCATGGCTGAAAATTTAGCCTTTCAGTTGCGTCGGGGAAGCAAGTTAAGCGGTTGTGTAACGGTTAAGATTCGGTTCTCTGATTTTCAAACACAAACCCTGCAACGTAAGATACCTTACACCGCCGCCGACCATCACTTGTTGCCCCTGGTCGCTGAACTCTTTGATCGAATCTATAACCGGCGCTTACTGGTTCGCCTAATTGGAGTGCGGTATAGTGACCTCGTGGGAGGAAGTCATCAGTTGAGTTTGTTTGACGATCAAGTAGATTATGCACGCTTGTATCAAGCCATGGACCGCATTCGCATCCGTTATGGGGATCGCGCAGTGATTCGTGCCTTGGGGATGGAGGCTCGGACCATCGGACGGTGGAATCCCTTTGACGGGGAAGCGCCACCCTTATTAGCCAATCGACGAATTTAAGTGAGGCCTCAATGAAAATCCATTCCTATTTCAGTTTGAAGTATGGCGTTTATGCGCCTGAAACGCTCGTCCAATGGGGAGTAGAGGCGGGCTATGAGTGCTTGTTTCTAGCCGACATTAACCATACCGGATCCGCCCTAGCCTTTGTGCGTGAAGCTCAAAAACAAGGCATACGTCCCGTGGTTGGTGTTGAATTACGCAATGGAATACATGCGGTAGCCACCCTGATGGCGCGAAATAACCGAGGCATACATGAGATGAATCGCTTTATTACGCCCTTTCTTCATCAGGAAAAACCCTTTCCATCCGTATTGCCTCATTTTTCCAATTGTTGGGTGTTTTATCCGCTGGATGCTCAGGTGCCACGTCCCTTGTTTTCACATGAATTCTTTCAGATCGATCTTACCGAATTAGCGCAGTGGGAGATTCGGTATGCACAGAAATACGATCGAGAGAAGGTGGTACTGCTAAGCCCCATGATGTTTCAAACCAAACGGGATTTTAATACGCACCGCTTGCTTCGGGCAATTCATCACAATGTCTTGCTGTCTAAGCTCCCTTCGGAGTGGCATGCTCGGGGTAATGAGTTTTTATTGACTAAAACAGCTCTAATCGATGCCTGTGGCGATTCCATTGATTTTTGGAACAGAGCACAGGAGTGCATGGGAGATTGCGAGGTTTCTTTTGCCTTTGGAGAAGAGGCCTTGCCCCAAAATCCAATTTCCTATGCAGGATCAAAAGCCATGGATGAACAACTGCTACGAAAGTTGTGCGCCGAGGGTATATCGTACCGCTACCCCGTACTGAACGATGAGATTGTGGAACGCATTGAAAAAGAAATTGACCTCATTGCGCAAAAAGACTATCTGTCCTATTTTTTGATCGCCTGGGATTTTACCTCGTATGCGCGTTCTCGGGGATGCTTTTACGTAGGGCGAGGTAGCGGCGCAAACAGCATTGTGGCTTACCTCTTACGCATTACCGATGTGGATCCCTTAGAATTAGACCTGTACTTTGAACGGTTTATTAACCTCTACCGAAAAAATCCACCCGACTTCGACATTGATTTTTCTTGGAAAGACCGCGATGAGATTGTACGTTACATTTTTGAAAAATACCCCAATGCCGCATGGTTATGCACCTACAATACCTTTCAGTATAAGGCCACCGTGCGTGAATTGGGTAAGGTATTTGGTCTGCCCAAGACCGAGATTGACAAACTGAGCAACCGAAGTATTTCTCCGAATCAGTTAGACAGCATGTCGGCGCTCGTGCTGCGCTACGCGTCCTATGTGCAAGACATGCCTTCTCATTTGAGTGTGCATTCCGGGGGAATCATCATTAGTGAACATCCCATTACATGGTTTTCAGCCACCTTTATGCCGCCTAAAGGCTTTCCTACTACGCAATTTTCCATGTTGGAGGCTGAAGATGTAGGCTTGTATAAGTTTGATGTATTAAGTCAGCGAGGATTAGGTAAAATTCGTGAAGCCTTGGACATCATTGCCTATAATCAGCCCGAGGCGCCCTTGGAAGACATACATAATATAAAGCGATTCAAGGAGGACCCTAAAATCAGGGCTATGTTGTTGGAGGCAAAGGCGTTGGGCTGTTTTTATGTGGAATCTCCAGCGATGCGTATGCTCATGGTGAAGTTGAAAGTAGCCACCTACCTTGAATTAGTAGCGGCGAGTTCAATTATTCGTCCGGGAGTATCTCAATCAGGCATGATGAACGAGTATATTTTACG
>JBEIDV010000115.1:0-6332 GCA_040383285.1 Crocinitomicaceae bacterium
GCATTGTAACAAGCCAAAGGTTTTCATGGTAAGGCTTTTTCCACCTGCGTTTGGACCAGAAATCACAAGCATGCGATGCGTTTCATCCAAGGAAAACTCTTGAGGAATCGTTCGCTTTCCTTGATTTCTATTGTTTTCTCTTAAAATCGGATGATATGCGAGTGTCCAATGCAAGGTTTTTTCTTTAGAGAGTGCGGGTAGGGTAGCCTCCATGTGAAAAGCCAATCTCGCCTTAGCGTTAATGACATCAAAACTAACCAAGGCCGTTTGATAGGCTTGAATCAGAGGTAAGTGAATTCTGAACTGGGCCGTGAGCGCTTTTAAAATGCGATAAATCTCTTTTTTTTCATCGTCGAATAGGCAGGCTAACTCATGATTGAGTTCTTGATTTACTTTCGGTTCAATGTAGGTTAGGCTTCCCGTTTTACTCGCGCCTAAAATCGTTCCTGGAACCCTGCGCTTAAAGCCGGATTGAACCGTTAGCACCCTTCGGTTATCGATGAAGGATTCGTAGGTTTCACCGAGCAGACCATCTTTAACAAGTTTACGCATTTCTCGATCGAAATTTCGATTGATTTTTTGACGTATAATTTTGATTTCGTGACGAATGCGTGCTAATTCCGGCGTGGCGTCATCCTTAATATTTCGCGTTTGTTTAACGTCGATGATTTTGGTAATGCGCTCTACTAATTCATCCGTATGGTAACAGTCTTGAAAGACCTGCGACAGCGAGTGAAACGACGTAGAATGCTCGAAGAATTTTAGATAAGCATCCACCAAGTTGCTCGCATCATGAATCCGAATGAACCCTTCTAAACTGAGCACGGCATCTTCAATGCCTAAGAATTTCAGTTCCCCCAGGAGTTCATCAAATTCCAAAGCTGGAAAGGTTCTTTTTTGAAGAATTATATCGAGACGTTCTTTGGTTTGGTTTAACTGATGAATAAGCGATTTATATCGATTGCTTGGGATTAACTGATGCAATTTATCAATAGCGGATTTAGAAACAGCAAATCCCCCCAATTGACTGAGAATATCCGTGAACTGTAATTCTTGTAAGGTTTGACTATCCGTAAATGCAGTCGGTTTAAACATGATACAAAGCTACTCGTTATTTGGATGCCATATTGTACTATAATTAATATTATGTTAAATAGGATTATAAGCAGTTAGTTCACTCCCAACCGTTATATCCAGTTTGTAAATCAAATACGTGCTTATATCCTGCCTTCTTTAATTGTTTACATGCCTCTGCACTTCTTCCACCGGCTGCGCAATAAACTAACACCATTCGGTCTTTAGGAATCATGCGTTCTACTTCTGAAAGAAAATTATTCGCAAAATAACTTACATTTAAAGATCCCTGAATTTTTCCTTCCTGTACTTCATTGGCTGTACGCACATCTAAAATCATCGCTGTAGAATCAAGCATCAGTTCTTTGAAACGTGCATTATCCACCTTGGTTTGCGAAAAAACCTGCACTGCCGTTAACAAGATGAGGATTAATAAATACTTTTGCATGGTATGAATTTTCTTCAAAAGTAACATTTCATCCGAAATTCTATTTAACATAAGTATGAGCTACTATTCGTTTAATGGGTTTGTTCCCGTCGTTGATCCTTCAAGTTATATACATGATACCGCCTCTATCATTGGCGATGTCATCATTGGTAAAGATTGTTACGTAGGTCCAGGCGCCGTAATTCGTGGCGATTGGGGTCGGATTATTATTGAAGACGGTTGTAACGTACAAGAAAATTGTGTGGTTCATATGTTCCCTGGTAAACACATCACCTTTGAATCAGGTGCTCACATCGGACACGGCGCGGTCGTACATGGAGCTACCTTGAAAGCCAATTGCCTCATCGGAATGAATGCCGTAGTAATGGACGGTGCGGTCGTTGGTAAAAACTCCATCGTTGGCGCCTTGAGTTTTGTTAAAGCCGAAGAAATTATTCCCGATAATCATTTATACGCAGGAAATCCTGGAAGAATCATAAAAGAAATCTCAGCAGATATGATCGAATGGAAAACCGAAGGAACAGCCTTGTATCAATCCCTACCTGCTTCTTGCCACTCCTCCCTCCTACCCGTTTCGCCGTTAACGTCAATTGAAGAGAATCGTCCAACCCACGAAATGGTGTATAAGACGTGGAAAACCCGTCAATAGTTTTTTGTTTTTTATAGCATTGATTCGTTCAGTTCTTTTAATTTTGTACCCCGTAGTTACTATTTTATGTCAAAATCCACAAAGTATATTTTTGTAACCGGGGGGGTAACATCTTCTTTAGGTAAGGGAATCATTTCCGCTTCATTAGCTAAATTATTGCAAGCCAGAGGGTATGCAGTTACCATTCAAAAGCTTGACCCGTATATTAACATCGATCCAGGAACCTTAAATCCATATGAGCACGGCGAATGTTACGTAACCGACGACGGTGCTGAAACCGATTTGGACCTTGGACATTATGAGCGATTCTTAAACGTACCTACCTCTCAGGCAAACAATATAACCACGGGTCGTATTTATAAGAACGTGATTGAAAAAGAACGTCGCGGCGATTATTTAGGTAAAACTGTTCAGGTCATTCCGCATATAACGGATGAAATTAAAGATCGAATTCAAGAGTTGGCAGCCAACGGTCAGTACGATATCGTTATTACGGAAATCGGTGGAACGGTGGGAGATATTGAGTCGCTTCCATATGTTGAGGCGGTTCGTCAAATGATGTGGGAATTCGAAGATGATTGCATTGTAATTCACCTCACCTTAATTCCTTATTTATCGGCAGCGGGTGAACTTAAAACAAAGCCTACCCAGCATAGTGTTAAAGCACTTTTGGAACTCGGTGTTCAACCGGACATTTTGTGTTGTAGGACCGAACATCCGTTGGATATGGGGCTTCGCAAGAAGATTGCGCGATTCACCAATGTGTCCATTAATGCAGTGATTGAAGCCAAGGATGCGTCTACAATTTACGACGTGCCTTTATTGATGCAAGCTGAAGAATTAGACATTGTGGTATTGGATAAACTTGGATTATCTAAGAAACAAGTACCTGATTTAACCCATTGGAAAGATTTCTTGGATAAATTAAAGAATCCAAAACATCACATAGATATTGCCTTGGTTGGTAAATATGTAGAGTTAAAAGATTCGTACAAGTCAATTTCAGAAGCAATTATTCATGCCGGGGTTGCGAACAATACTAAAGTGAATGTGCATTGGATTCAATCAGAAACAATTACTCCAAGTAATAGCGCAGCAATTCTTGGTGAGATGGACGGGATTTTAGTAGCGCCTGGATTTGGTTCTCGCGGTATTGCTGGTAAAATTGAAGCGGTACGCTATGCTCGTACAAGCAATACGCCATTTTTTGGAATTTGCTTAGGAATGCAATGTGCGGTAATAGAATTCGCAAGAAATGTACTAGGACATACGGATGCACACACCATGGAGATTAATCCCGAAACAGCATATCCTGTTATTTCGATGATGGAAGAGCAGAAAACACTCAAGAATTTAGGCGGTACCATGCGATTAGGTGCCTATGAATGTCATTTAAAACCCAGTTCAAACATTGCTAATGCATATCATGCGGATCAAATCAGTGAACGGCATCGTCACCGCTTCGAACTGAATAGTGCATATTTGGATGAGCTTGAAGGTGGGGGAATGATTGCTACTGGAAGGAATCCAGAAACAGGGTTAGTGGAAGTTGTAGAAGTTCAAAATCACCCATGGTTTGTTGGTGTACAATTCCACCCAGAATATAAAAGTACGGTTGACAACCCTCACCCACTCTTCACTGCATTCATTGATGCAGCATTAAAAAACAAATAATATGATGGATAAAAAAACAACAATTGGGTTAGTGCTCATAGGGTTACTTTTAACCGTTTTCACACTTATAAATCAACCTTCGAAAGAAGATATAGCTAAGGCAAAAAAAGAACAGGCAGCCAAAGAGAAATCCCAAGCAAAGGAAGACGCGGCTAGTAAAAAAAATAAAAAAGATTCCAAAAAATCTTCAGTTAACCCGCAAAAGAACCAATCAGGGGATGCGCTGCCCACAAAACAAGTAATTAACCCAACGCAAGTTAACTTAGAAAACGACCACCTAACGGTAGTGCTTAATTCACAAGGCGCTAATGTGGAAGCCGTTTACCTTAAGAAGTTTCGTTCGTATGATGATTTTGACAAGAAGAAATCGGAATCCCTATGTCTTTTTAAAGCAGAAGATGCCGCTAATTTCATCCTCATTCCTGGGATATTAAACACGAAGAACCTTGTATTTGAAGTTAAGGAAACTGAAAAGGGAAAGCCTACGGTATTTTCGTATAGCGAAGGAAAAAAACACATCGAAGTAAGCTATTCCATTAAAGATGATTACCGCTTAGCATACAACTTGAAACTTGAAGGCTTCTCTAAGTTAGAAATGGATAAGGTTCGCTTGAAGTGGGCTATGAATTTCCGTAGAACAGAACGCAAGTTAAAAGAGCAACGTCGTATTACCACGGTGTGTTTTGAGCAAAAGAATGATGGATTAGACTACTTAAGTGAAACCTCTGATGACTATTCAGAAGCAACCGATGACATTCAATGGGTTGCCTTTAAGCAAAGTTATTTCTCTGCAATACTTCATCCAGATCAAGGATTTCGTAAAGAAGACGGGAGATTTAACATTAAAAATTTCGGTGAGGGGAGTAAACGCGAGTTCACCAACATTAAAGAAATGACCATGGTTCT
This sequence comes from Crocinitomicaceae bacterium, assembly GCA_040383285.1. Taxonomy (GTDB): domain Bacteria; phylum Bacteroidota; class Bacteroidia; order Flavobacteriales_D; family Crocinitomicaceae; genus UBA952. The sequence goes on from JBEIDV010000115.1 coordinate 4,752, forward strand.
AGCTCCGAATTTCGAGCAAAACAATGCATCTTTCACTTGGTATTTTGGACCAAATGATTACAATCAACTTCGTAGCTATGATCAAGGGTATGATGACATTTTGAATTATGGGTGGGGCTTATTTAGATGGATTAATTTATATGCCGTCCAACCCATATTTAATTTATTAGTAAGCAATGGCATTGGCGCTGGATTGGCAATTTTATTACTAACGCTCATATTAAAGCTTATCTTAATGCCTATACAATGGAAGATGTTTGTCTCTTCCGTTAAAATGCGCATCCTAAAGCCCCAAGTGGAAGAGCTAAATAAGAAATATCCTGACCAAGGTGATGCACTAAAAAAGCAATCTGAAACGATGGCCCTGTACAAAGAATCTGGAGCAAGTCCCTTAGCCGGATGTGTTCCCATGTTGATTCAAATGCCAATTTTACTCGCGGTGTTCCGGTTTTTCCCTGCTGCTTTCGAATTGCGTCAACAAGGATTCTTATGGGCAGAAGACCTGTCATCCTATGATTCTGTATGGGATTTTGGATTTAATTTATGGCCCTACGGTGACCACATGAGTTTGTTTACCTTGTTAATGGCGGCAACTACCCTTGTATACACCTATTTGAACAGTGGTAATATGCAGCAACCTACACAGCCAGGTATGCCCGACATGAAAGTGATGATGTATATTTTCCCTGTGATGATGATCTTCTTTTTCAATGATTACTCTTCGGGCTTGAGCTACTACTATTTTATTTCCACCTTGATCTCAATTCTATTGATGATTGCCATTAAGCGCTTTTTCGTTAATGAAGATAAATTGAAAGTTAAAATGATGGCTAGACAAGCTAAGGCAGAAACCTCCCCGAAAAAGAAATCGAAATTTCAAGAACGTTTAGAGGAAATGCAAAGAAAATCTATTGAAGCACAAAAGAATAATAAGAAAAAATAAGTATGAAGTTTTTTATCGATACCGCAAACCTTGCCGAAATACGTGAAGCCAATGATATGGGTATTTTGGATGGTGTAACAACGAATCCTTCCTTAATGGCTAAAGAAGGCATTACCGGCACAAATAACATTCTTAACCATTATGTTCAAATTTGTAATATTGTTGATGGTCCTGTAAGCGCGGAAGTTATAGCTACAGACTATGAAGGCATGGTTCGTGAAGGGGAAGCCTTGGCTGAATTACACCCCAATATCGTGGTTAAAATCCCGATGATCACCGAAGGCATTAAAGCAATTAAGTACTTTTCACAAAAGGGAATACCAACCAATTGCACCTTGATTTTTTCTGCCGGACAAGCACTTCTTGCAGCGAAAGCTGGTGCCACGTTCATTTCTCCTTTTTTAGGACGCTTAGATGATGTTTCCACGGATGGATTAAGCCTGATTCAACAAATTCGCACCATTTACGATAATTACGATTTTGGAACCGAAATACTAGCTGCTTCTGTTCGTCACCCGATGCACATCATTCATTGCGCGAGCATTGGTGCCGATGTAATGACTGGACCTTTGAGTGCGATTAAAGCGTTGGCAAAGCATCCATTGACAGATATTGGCTTGCAACAATTCTTGGCCGAC
>JBEIDV010000116.1:0-6331 GCA_040383285.1 Crocinitomicaceae bacterium
CCGCGTTAATCCCCTTGGCCAGCTTCTTTTTACTACGTATAAAACTCAATGTATCTGATGCGGCCGCAACCGCAGCTGCCTATGGCTCAGTGAGTGCCGTGACCTTTGTCACCGCTATCTCTTTCTTAGAATTTCATAAGGTACATTCAGACGGACACATGGTTGCCATTATGGCCCTCATGGAGTCTCCCGCGATCATTGTCGGCCTCATACTCCTGACAATTTTCAGAAAAGAAAAACAGGGAAAATTTGAATTTGGATCCATCTTGAAACATGCATTAACCAATGGAAGTGTGGTACTCATTTTAGGGAGTTTATTCATTGGGTTTTTAGCTGACGCGAAACAAGCAGAAGACATCAAGCCGTTCACGAATGAATTATTTAAAGGATTTTTAGCGATTTTCTTGTTGGATATGGGAATATCATCCGGAAAAAAACTAAAAAGCTTCTTTGCCTATGGATGGTTTCCGATTGTTTTTGCACTCGTAGTTCCCTTAATCAATGGAATTATTACAGCGTATATTAGTGCTTGGGTCACCCCAGACATCGGAAATCGATTCATTTTCGCTGTACTCGCCGCCAGTGCCTCCTACATTGCTGTACCTGCCGCTATGAAAATTTCTGCACCTGAAGCGAATCCAGGGCTGTTTTTACCCATGGCGCTGGCCATTACCTTCCCGATGAACATTACCATTGGTTTTCCGATCTACTACAGTATTATTCAATAAAAAAGGACGGCATTGCCGACCTTTTTAGTTTTATAGTTTAACAATCGGCAGAACCCCCGAGGCATGTTTTAACACATAACGGCCCGGTGACCAACTGGAAATATCTAAGATTTTTGATTCGTTTCCTCCCAAAGTAAACTCAAACATTAGCCTTCCTTCTGAGGTATATACGCCCACCTTGTCGAAAACGATTGAAGCGCTGTTACTTACCGTAATGTTCGTGGCGCTCGGATTTGGAAAAACACTAAGTGCTGTTTCCAGATTCAAGGTACTTAATCCCACTTGAGATTCAATTTGTACTTCCATCGTAACACCACACCCATTGGCATCTGTTACGGTTACCATATACAATCCCGCAGTTAAACCACTGATCGCTGCTGTAGTCATTCCACCGGGTTGCCAAGTAATTGAATACGGTGCAGTACCACCAGAGGCAGTAACTGACGCTGTTCCATCATTACCCAATATTTCGTCGGTGGATGTAGTTGTGATAGAAAGAACCGTTGGTTCAGTGATGGTTACTGTGGTTGTGGATGAACATCCATTCGCATCGGTAACCGTATATGTTTGTGTACCTGCACTTTGGGATAAAGAACCAATACCTGTATAAGGCGCGGTTCCGCCGGTTGCAGATACCGAAACGGTGGCCATACCACCAGCGCATAAAATCGGATCTATCACCGAGGAATTACCAACAAGGGCAACTGGTTCTGTTACCGTAAAATTTTGTGTAGTTATACACCCATTGGCGTCAGTTACCGTTACGGTATAGGTCCCCGCTGGTAAATTATTCACGGTTTGCGTATTTCCAGGCAGGTTAGGCCATACATAAGAATAAGGGGCTGTACCACCACTTGGAGTAACCGTTGCGGTACCGGTGGCCTCCCCATTACACTGCACATTGCTTACTGTGGCAGCAGCCGTCATGTTACAAACTGGTACGGGCACACACCCATTGGCTGGTGCTTGACTGTAGTTAAACACCAAACTCGGACATGGATTCAAATAGGGAATCCCGCCATTCATGACCAAATTCACGCCAGGTTCGTGATAAATTCGATGGATTCCTCCAGTCATGATTATGGTTGAACCGCTCTTAGCAAAAATGCTATCGATTCCACCGCCGGTTATCATCGTAGCACCTGCTTCGAGGTATACATTCATAATACCACCATCACTATACAACGTATCGTTCTGACAAACCCATTGGGGCGTGAAACCGCCATTTACTACCTGATATGAACTCACCACATTGGAATTCGACAATACGGTTGGACCTGCCAAATTCACCAAAGTAGCCGCCGCAGTATCAATACAGCCATTCGCATCGGTTACAATGACACTGTATGCTCCCGGACTCAGGTTACTTAAGTTGGCTGCTGTTTGACCGCCGCTCCACGCATACGTAAACGGAAAGGTACCGTTAGATACCGTGGTATTTATTGAGCCATTATTTCCACCACCAATTGGATTCCCAACCCCTAAGGAAACGGAAAGATTGCACGTCAACACCGGAGCGCAACCGTTTGCTGGAGCTAAGGAATAATCAAAAACAAGGTTTGAACACGGATAAAGCGTAGGAATTCCTCCATTCATATTTAAGGTTACCCCAGGCTCGTGATAAATCACATGGATTCCTCCAGTCATGGTTATGGTAGATCCCGTTTTGGCATAAACTGTATCAATGCCACCGCCCGTTATCATGGTGGCACCTGACTCCAAATAAATCTTCATGATCCCACCGTCTGTTTGTAAGGTCTGATTCGGACAAACCCATTGTGGGGTAAATCCTCCATTTACGACAGAAAAGGTACTCACAGGATTTGAATTCGAATAAAGTACTGGACCCAAAAGACTCTGAACGCAGGCAGTAACTGTAGATTGACAACCTGCGGCATCCGTTACCACAACCGTGTAACATCCCGGAGGAAGCATGGTCGCATTTTGAGTTGTTTGACCATTACTCCACACAAATGAATATGGCGGAGTTCCACCATTTACGGATAGGCTAATCGTTCCATTGGGTCCGCCCCCCATGGCATTATTCACTGCCGTGGTTAGTATCATGTTGCATGGTTGCGCAAATGAAATAAAGTTAAAAATCAGGAATGCGAGAAGGAAGGTAAATTTAAAATTCATAGGATAAAGTTATAATTATTTAAGATATCTAAAGTCTTGTCCTGCCTTGATGGATTTCACGGTTTCAAAGATTAAGGCAATACACGATTCTACGTCTTCTTTTCGAACCATTTCCACCGTGGTGTGCATGTAGCGTAGCGGCAATGAAATCAGCGCACTGGTAACGCCTTCATTCGAATACGCAAAGGCATCGGTATCCGTTCCTGTGGATCGTGAAGCTGCTGCGCGCTGAAAAGGGATTTTATTCTTTTCTGCTACTTGAATAATCTGACGTAAAAAATTATTCTGTACCGCCGGACCGTAAGTCAACACGGGACCTTCCCCAGATTTTTGGTCGCCATTTTCAATTTTGCTAACCATCGGAGTTCCGGTATCGTGACACACATCAGTAATCAGCGCCACATCAGGTTTGATTCGATGGGCGATCATTTCAGCACCGCGCAAGCCTATTTCTTCTTGTACGGCGTTTACCACATACAAACTAAAGGGAAGGCTCACCTTTTTTTCCTTGAGCATTCGCGCTACTTCAGCAATCATAAATCCACCTACCCGATTATCTAAGGCACGACCGACATAACGGTTTTTATTCAGCACCATGAATTCATCTTCAAAGGTGGCAACACAGCCTACATGCACGCCCAGTTTTTCCACTTCTTCCTTGGTCGCACATCCACAATCTAAAAAGATATTCTTCATGCTTGGCGCTTCATCCTTGGTATGACGCATGTGAATCGCAGGCCATCCAAATACGGCACGAACAATGCCTTTATCCGTATGAATATTCACGCGTTTCGACGGGGCAATCATGTGGTCGGAACCGCCATTTCTTCGCAAATAGATAAAGCCATCGCTGGTGATGTAATGTACGAACCATGAAATCTCGTCGGCATGCGCTTCAATCACCACCTTGTAGGGTTTTCCAGGATTAATAACCGCAGCAACCGAACCGTAATTATCAATGATGAATTCATCGGTATAGGGCCGCATATAATCCATCCATAATTTTTGTCCGGGCGATTCAAACCCGGTTGGACTTGCGTTGTTGAGGTATTGTTCTAAGAATTTTTCTGATTTGGTAGTGATAATTTTTTTCATGGATTACTTCATTAACGTTACATTTCCTTTGATGATGTTTTCTAAGCCCCCATAACAGGTGACTTGCAGGTAGTAGTCGTAGACATCCGGATCGAGTTTTCTTCCTTGATAGATTCCATCCCATCCGAAATTCACATCCGTTGATTCAAATACCATTTCACCCCAGCGGTCAAACACCCTGAAGATCATTTTTTCTACAAATAGTCCACGTACATACAACACATCGTTATTCCCGTCATTGTTTGGAGAAAATGCATTTGGAACAAAGACATAAGGTCCATCACAAATAATCTCGTAGACCTTCACTTCCGTGGTATCGCTCACCGTACACACACCGTCTGAAACAAAAAGGGTAAAGACCGTGGTTTCATCCACCGTGGCTTGCGTATTTTGCGCATTCGGATTGAGCACCGGAGCCGCTGGCACCCACTGATACATCGGATAACCTGATGGCGCGCCAGTCAACGAAATCGTGGATCCCGGGGTCACTAAGGGTGGATTAGCACTGGCTTGCACTAAACTGGGATTGATGTAGGATACGCTGACATAAACAGAATCTTCTACTACACACCCGTTCGCACTGGTTGCTTCTAAATACAGGTATTGCGTGGCTTGCGGTAAGATGGTCGCAGCCGCTTGATTCGTTGCACCTTGGATGATTGCCGCTGGACTCCATACATAACTAAACACTTCTTGGGAATTATTAATTGCGGTATAAAGGGTTGGGCTATTTAAACAGATTGAATCAGGTCCGGAGATACTGATTGATTCTGAAAACACCGTAATGCTGATGGAATCTGTGTACGAACAATTTCCATTTCCTGCCGTCAAATAATAGGTTGCCGTGCTTGGAACCAAGATTTCCAATGAAGGATCTTGCACCGGATTATTCAAGGTATCGGTAAATTGATTATTGCTTGACCAAACAAAAGCGTTCGGACTACCCACCAAGCTACTTGGAGACAGCACGATGGTAGAATCCACGCACAAATACATAGCATTAGGCAATATAAAACTCACCGAAGGATAAACCGTTATGGTAACAGCAGCCGTATCTGAGGCATTACACACGGAATCAAAAATAACAAGCTCGGTGATGTATTGTCCAGGGACCGTATAAGTTACTTGGGGTTCAAAGGTAAGCGAGTCGATTACTCCATTACCGAAATCCCAATAAAAATTACTAGTTACCGTGGAGGAATTATTAAAATCGACCACCACCGGGCTGCACCCACTTTCCGGACTGGGTTGGTAATTCGCTATTACGGGAACATCAAATTGCACGAACACACTGTCCATTTTGGAGCAATACCCATTAGCAGCCGATACATAATACCAACCGGGATTGTTATTTGAAATCAACACGGTTGAATCATTAATATTCGGAATCAGGGGCGGATTAAACGTGGAATTTGTACCCCACAGGTATTCATTCGCTGCTCCGTTGGTATTTATCGATAAGGCATACGGTGTATTCGAACACAGCGCAAGGGTATCAAACAGCGCGAAATCAATAGAATCTAATACCGTAATGGTAATTTCAGCCGTATCGGTTAAGTTGCAAATGCTGTCTGTCACATACAAATACACCTGGTATTGCCCCGGATTGGTATAGGTAACGGTTGGATTGAACACCGTTGAGCTGGTGTTGTTGTTCCCGAAATCCCACAAATAATCATCATTCTGCGAAGAAAAATTATTGAATGTCACTTGAAAATCCTCGCACCCAATGGTTTGATTGGCAATAAATTGCGCGGATGGAATTAACTCGAAATCAAACTTAAACAAGAGGTTGTTACAATTGGCACTGTTATTAACACTGGAGTATGCTCCTGGCGTAATTGGAAAGTCACTGTGTCCGCCACAGCCCCCACAAACGGATTGATATACCACCCCATTTTTGTCAAAGCGACTCGTTCCTCCATCAACGTGTTCAGTAGAAATATTTCCGCCCATGTAGGTAGCATAAAGTAAACTCAAGAAATCATGTTCTATGACCATCAAATAGAAATCGAACCCGGTGGTATTCGGCTGATAGGCATTACCCGAAATGGGCATTCCAGAAATTGGGACATTTTGCAAGATATTGGCTCCCCAACCGGAGATGTAAATATTTCCGCAGATATCTACCAGGAAGGCAGAAGGCGAAATATTAATCTGGCTGCTCCCGTTCCCAATGGTTGCACTCGCTTGATTGGTTGACAGGTTATTGGTGAGCTTGATTACAAACTGACTGGAGTTCGGGTTGGAGTAAGGCGCATTCCACGTTGGAAAAATCCCTCCAACCGACTGACCCAATACAAATACATTGTTGTTTCGATCTACCTCTACAAAAAATGCTTGGTCATAATCGGTTCTCCCTAAGTACG
>JBEIDV010000117.1:0-6238 GCA_040383285.1 Crocinitomicaceae bacterium
GAACAAAAAGCCGTTGAATGAAGATATTGGTTACCGGTGGCGCTGGATTTATTGGGTCAAATTTGTGTGATGCCTTGCTCGAACGCAACTACGAAGTACATTGCATGGATAATTTATTGACAGGAAAATACAGCAACATTAGCCATTTGATTGATCACCCGAAATTCACTTTTTTTGAAACGGACATTCGCTCCATTGAGGCGTGTAAAGAGGCAATGAACGGATGCGATATAGTGGCTCATCTTGCCGCGCTAGGATCAGTACCGCGATCGATTAACGATCCTTTAACCACGAATAGCATTAACATTGATGGATTTTTAAACGTTATTCATACCGCAAAAGAACTTGACATTAAGCGCTTTGTTTTTGCAGCAAGTTCGTCAACCTATGGTGATTCAGCCTCGCTACCTAAAGTGGAGGACATTATCGGTAACCCCTTGTCGCCCTATGCTGTTGGAAAATATGTCAACGAACTCTATGCGCATGTTTATGCCTTAAACTACGGATTATCCTACATCGGCCTGAGGTATTTTAATGTGTTTGGGAAACGTCAAGATCCACATGGCGCATACGCAGCAGTAATCCCTAAATTCATTCAACAATTTATAGATGGCGAAGCGCCGACGATCAATGGTGATGGAACAAATACCAGAGACTTCACACACATTGAAAACGTGGTTGACGCAACGGTTCTTGCTATAGAAAACACGAAGGTAGATTCAGACAATCAAATTTACAACGTAGCCTATGGCTCAAGCACCAGCCTCAACGAATTAGTAGCACTTATAAAGGAAGCCATCACGTCACGGAAACCACAGGCAACACTGCCTAATGTAAGGTACGGTCCGTTTCGCAAAGGCGACATACCGCACTCTTTAGCGTCGATAGAGAAGATTAAGACCAACCTCGGTTATACTCCAGGAGTTTCCATTAAAGAAGGAATACAAAAAACGGTGGATTGGATTTTATCCTCAAAAGGATAACTCAATCTGTACCGGACAATGATCTGAACCGAAGACTTGAGTTAAAATATCGGCGGATTTCAACTGAGGTAAAAACGCTTTGGACATCAAGAAATAATCGATTCTCCAGCCAATATTTTTTTCGCGAGCACCTGCACGATAACTCCACCAAGAATATTCTGCACGCTCCGGATGCATGTAACGATAGGTATCGATCAGTCCAGCCGTTTCATAGGCGTTCATCCCGTCAATTTCTTCTTGCATAAACCCAGCAGACTTGTTATAATTTTCCTTTGGACGAGCCAAGTCGATGGCACGATGCGCCACATTAAAATCACCGCAAACCACTACGGGTTTTGACTGCTCTAACTGTTTTAAATAATTTAAAAAATCCCGGTCCCAGCTTTGACGATAAGGTAAACGAGCCAACTCATTGCCAGAATTTGGCACATAGACCGTAACCAAATAAAAGGAAGCAAATTCTGCACACACCACGCGGCCTTCATGGTCATGATCTGGCACCTGCATGTCATAAGCAATATGCAACGGTTTTTCTTTGGTGATAATCGCTGTGCCTGAATACCCTTTTCGTTCTGCCTCATTGGCAAATACGTGATAAGAACCCAGCGGCAATAAGGCTTCTTTGACCTGCTCCACCGTCGCTTTCGTTTCTTGTAAACAAATGATATCAGGCTGCAAGGCCGTCATATCTTGAATAAACGACTTACCCGTAATGGCACGAATGCCGTTGACGTTAAAAGAAATTATTTTCATTAAAAGAATTTTAAAAAGTTATTCCACCATCTTCTCAACCAACCTTCTGAATTATCATCCATGTCTGCATCCAACATGGCATCATCGTGTAAAGGGCGCTTTGCACGTTTCCGGATAAAAACAAACAGCAATCCAATAATCGCAAGGAAGGAAAACAAGATGAGTGCTTCAAAAATCGAAAAATATTGCAAAAATTCCATTATTGCTTTTTAATTAATTTTCCCGACCCGTATTGAACCGTATTGATAAGCGTAGGTTGTCCGTAATAGTAGACATTACCGATCCCATTCAATTCTACACTCAAGGGAACTCCAGCGGCATTTACTTGCTGATCCACAGAGGAAGACGTAATCAACTTCACTTGATTGGTTGAAGTTATCTGACTAAAATCAAATTTACCATCCCCCATGAGATTACCACGCAAGGTTTGCGTCTGCCCCTTCAAGGTTAATCCCCCCCAACCGTGCGTATTGATGGCATTAACATCAATGGCCTGAACGTTCAAGTCCATATGTCCGGCACCGTCACGAAGTGTTAAGGTTAAATAATCAGTAATCAAGGTATCCTCATTGTAAAGACGCTCTGTTCCTTCAAACAAAATATTGATAAGCTTGGTGTAATGAATTTCAACTTCTGGAATTTCATACGACCTTAAATAATTACATCGATTTTTATTCTCAATGGTAAGCACCCCATTTTCACCCATCACCTCTACAAAGTTCAATAAATTATTTCCACCATGAACAAGTACCTTATTGGTTGAATCTTGAACCAATTTGTACGTAAGATGCTCTTTTAAATGCAACTGATTAAAGGACCCGAACTCATAAATCCTACTCGATAACTCTCCGGATTTCTTAAAACACGCTCGTTGCTCAGGTTTTTTACATGAGCTAAGTAAAGCAATCAATATCAATAGATTAAACCACTTCATTTAGTTCTATAGTTAAAGGTATACCCGATTCCATACTCTAAATAATCCGCCCTGGCCCAATGGGTTTTCAAGGTAAGATTCAAAAGCAATCCATTCTTTAGGTAATACCGTGCACCTATACGGTGATACAACGGATCTTCCGGACTAAACTTATCGCGTAAATACGCACCCATACCAAACACGAAATGAAACCGATCTAATGGAACTAAATAGGCTGCATACGCTCCAACTTGTAAAATATCGAGTTGAGATTTCACAATATACGGCTGGTAATCCATGATGGCTTGCTTGGATATTAAATCCAAGGCTAATTCAAGTCCTGCTTTATGTCCAAAAAAATGCTTGGCTGAGAAATTTAGAGCATATACCGGATATCTTCTTCCACCAATAGGCATCATTTGCTTGCCGCTTAAAATGGCCGTAACGCTGTAATACCATTGCTTGTAGGTGATATTCATTGGGGCCCGAGCCTCACCCTCAAAAGGGTCAAATTTCATTTTATCCACTGGAACGATTGTTCGCGCATAGCCAACCGATATGAAGGGCATATTTATACCAAAATTAGGCACCTTCCACGCGGCGTTGCTGAAATGCGTGATATCAATTCCAACATTAAACGCATTCTTTTTATATTGATAGGTACTTTTTATTGCCAAGCACATTAACCCATTAATTTTTGTAGCAATCGCCACATTGAGCGGATTGTCAATGGGATCATATGGGCGATTCGTATACCCTAGCCCCAAACCGAATTTAAAATCCATGCGATAATTTCGAAATGAAATCATCGGTAATTCCGTGTAACCATAGGCTCCGAGGTAATTCCCGAAAATTGCTTGGTTTCCAACCTGACCATAAAACAAGGTGCCACCGAATGTCGGATAATTGTAAGCATGCTGGTAGGCTTTATGTCCGCGGGAACGAAGAACGTAACTTAACTCCCCTGCCCACGCAAGATTTTTAGGCATGTGAGCCATAACTCCCCGATGTGCCGCTAAGAACCCTAGTTTTTGCCGGTACTCAATCGCATGCTCAAAATTCGTTTGCGCCATACTTGCCCCTGATAGCACAAGAATTAAAAAAAGAAAATTTAATCGCATACAAAACAAAGTTAATAAAGCTAATGATTCAAATCACGCAATCGCGTTACATTTGTACATGGATAAACGACTAATCGCTTTTGAACGCTTACTGACCATCATGGATGAACTTCGTGAACAATGTCCGTGGGACCAAAAGCAAACCTTTGAAACGCTTAGAAATCTGACCATAGAGGAAACCTATGAATTGGCCGATGCGATCACCAAGAATGACTTACAAGAAATAAAAGGAGAAATTGGTGACCTTTTCTTGCACATGGTATTTTACAGCAAACTCGGATCTGAAGTGGGTGCGTTTGATGTGACCGACGTACTGAATGGAATATGCGACAAATTGGTACACCGCCATCCGCATATTTACGGGGATGTCACGGTTTCTGGCGAAGAAGAAGTTAAGGCGAACTGGGAAAAGTTAAAATTAAAAGAGGGCAAGAAATCCGTGCTTTCTGGGGTCCCTTCCTCCCTTCCTGCACTGGTTAAAGCCACGCGAATTCAGGAGAAAGTGAAAGGAATTGGTTTTGAATGGGATAACAAAGAAGATGTTTGGGCCAAAGTAAAAGAAGAGCTGGCTGAATTTGAGGCGGAAGTTCAACTTGGATCCGCAAAACAGGAAGAAGAGTTTGGTGACTTGTTGTTTTCCTTAGTCAATTACGCTCGCTTTATCAACCTATCGCCAGAATCTGCGCTTTCCGTTACCAACCAAAAGTTCATTACCCGATTTCAATGGATGGAAGAAGAAGTGAACAAAGAAGGAAAATCCTTGTCTGAAATGAGCTTAGAAGAGATGGATGTGTATTGGAATCGGGCGAAGATAGCGTTGAGGAAGCTTTAACCTTTCTGTTTTGCGGGATTTAAAATCCTTCTGTTTTGCGGGATTTGAAATCCTTCTGTTTTGCGGGATTTGAAATCCCGCAAAACAGAAAAAACTACTTCAACTTAAAATGCTTATCGGCCTCGTCTGCTACATAATCGCCAATGGCTAAGGAAGCTGTGGCAGCTGGTGATGGTGCATTCAATACATGAATCGAATTTCCATGATACTCAATTCTAAAATCGTCGCGGGTATCGCCGTCTTCTGCCAACAACAAGGCCCTCACCCCTGACCTCCCCGGCTTGATGTCGTCCATCGTTAATGAAGGAATCATTCGCTGCAAGGTTTTAAGGAATAATTTCTTGGAAAATGCGCGACGGTATTCGTTGATACCGAAGGACATATTCGAGAAAAACAATTTCCATGTTCCTTTATAGGTTAAGGCGTCCCAGGTATCACGAAGAGAGAAATCCGTTTTACCATACCCTTCGCGTTTAAAAGTAAACACGGCATTCGGACCACACTCAATTTCTCCGTCTGTCATGCGCGTAAAATGTACGCCAAGAAATGGAAAATCAGGATTTGGCGTCGGATAAATCAAGTGCTTTACTTTATGCTTCGCTTGATCCGTTAGTTCGTAATAATCTCCCCGAAAACCAACCACTTGCTCCTTTAATTTAACCCCATCTTTTCGCGCCAAGCGGTCCGCTTGTAATCCTGCACAATATACCGCAAACTTGGATTCGAATGCTCCATTATTGGTCGTAAAAAGAGTGCCATCTGCAATTTTCATTACTGATTGCACTTCAGTGCCCAACATAAGTTTTGAGTTCGGATTAATCGCTAAGGCCAACTCTACCATTTTTGCAGTTGCTGCTCTAAAATCAATGATTCCCGTGCACGCCACGTGTAGTCCTGCGATACATTCCACATTGGGTTCAATTTCCTTAACTTCTTCTGGCGTGATTTTCCGCAAGCGTTCAATCTCATTTTGTAGGCCTGTTTGGTAGATTTTCTCTAAGTATTGTAATTCTTTTTCTTCGGTAGCTACCACCACTTTTCCGCAGACATCATGTGGTATTCCGTATTCTTTGGCGAAGGCAACCAACTCTCGACGTCCTTGAATGCAATTTCGAGCCTTTAAGGAACCTGGCTTGTAATACAGTCCGGAGTGAATTACCCCGGAATTATGACCGGTTTGATGATCTGAAAGTAAATTCTCCTTTTCAAAAAGAACTAACTTCAAGGACGGATTTCTTTTCTGCAGCTTATAAAAGGTTGCTGCTCCAACAATCCCTCCACCTACGATTGCAATGTCAAAACTCATGCGGCAAAGGTAGTTAGAAAATAAGTTCGTTCAACCGATTAGAAATTTACCGCACCATGTGAGATTTATTACTTTTGCATTATGAAAAGACCCACCATACAACGAAGCTACATCGCTAAAGACATCGTATTAAAAACGTTTGAAGACGTAGAAGGCTATTTTAAGGAACTCTTATCGCGTGAACTAAACGAGCTAGGTAGCTACAAAAAATGGTTGGCTGATGTTAGTGAATTAGAGGCTTTCTTGGAGGAAGATGGTGCGTGGCGATACATCAAAATGTCCATCGATACCACAAACTCGGCACTTACGGAATCGTACACCTATTTCGTA
>JBEIDV010000118.1:0-6167 GCA_040383285.1 Crocinitomicaceae bacterium
CAACTTCGATGACCGTGGTAGCCACCATGATATTCGTTATCCCATCAACAAAACGCTTCATTTCATACTCCTTAACTTCCGGTTTGAGTTTTCCGTGCACAATACTCACTTGGTATTCCGGTAATGGGAATGCACGTGTAATGGCTTCGAATCCGTCTGATAAACTCTTAAAATCTAAGGTTTCACTGTCATCAATAAGCGGGTATACCACGTAAATTTGTCTTCCTAATGCAATTTGCTCTCGCATAAACGCAAAGAGCTGCAAGCGATGTGTATCGAAGCGATGAATGGTTTGTATGGGCTTTCTGCCCGGCGGAAGTTCATCAATTACGGAAACATCTAAATCGCCATAAAAGGTCATCGCCAGGGTCCTTGGAATCGGTGTCGCTGTCATGACCAACACATGCGGTGCAATCGTATTTTTCTTTCGCATCTTCGCACGTTGTGCTACGCCAAAGCGATGCTGCTCATCAATTACAACTAAGCCCAGGTTTTTAAAGACTACCTCATCCTCTAATAAGGCATGCGTTCCAATTAAAATGTCAATCTCTCCCTTCGCGAGTGCTTCCAGCAACGGCGTGCGTTTAGATCGTTTAGTAGACCCAGTGAGTAGCGCACATCGTATAGGTAAATCAGATAAAAAACTGACGATCGTTTCATAATGCTGGGCAGATAGAATTTCTGTTGGTGCAAGCAAGGCAGATTGAAATCCATTGCCTTGTGCGATTAACATCATTATTAAGGCTACTAAGGTTTTGCCTGAGCCCACATCCCCCTGCAGTAAACGGTTCATGTGCTGTCCCGTTTGGAAATCTTTTCTAATTTCACGAATGACCCTTTTTTGAGCCTCCGTTAAGTCGAATGGTAATTTATTGTGGTAGAAGATGGATAAAATCTCCCCGGATTTCGAAAAAACAAAGCCTTTTTCTGTACGTTTTCGAACCCCTTTTCTTAGAATCATTTCAAGTTGTAACATGAATAATTCTTCAAATACAAAGCGCTTTTTTGCTTGGGTAAAACCCTGTTCAGTATGGGGTTGGTGTATATTCGCATAGGCCGTACCGATGCCAACTAATTGCATTTCTTTTCGGATAGATTCGGGCAAACGGTCTGTAATGTTTTCTAAGGAAATACGCTCGAGTAAGCCACTAATTACCTTTTCAATGCCTCGAGTATGTAAGCCTTTAGCACTTAATTTTTCTGTACTGGGGTAAATCGGTTGATAGCCAATACTACTTGATTCATCCGTAGGTGCCATTTCAGGATGCGCAATACTCCAAAAGTTATTGTTTAATCGAGGTTTTCCAAAGACACGGTATTTTTTTCCAGGCATGAGCGCCGGTTTAATCCACTTCCAACCTTGAAACCAAATGAGCTGAATGCTTGCGGTATCATCCGTAAACCTGCACTGAAGTCGCTTCGAACGGCCTCCACCAAGTTCTTGTACTTGATCAATATACCCTTCCAATTGAACATACCCGTCTACCAAATGAAGTTGCGCGCATTGATGAATTTGTGAGCGATTGATATACCTAAATGGAAAATGATTTAATAAATCCCAATAGGTTTCTATCTGAAGTTCCTTTTTAAGTAATTCTGCCTTTTGAGGACCTATTCCTTTTAAATAAGCAATTGGAGTAAAAAGCGATTCAGACATTCATTCTAGCGCTTATTTCCAAACTCCCATTTGGTTGAATTTCTCAATTCTTTTGGTAATTCGGTCGGATGGATGCATGGGTTCAAGCTCCTTGAGGTAAGCCAGGATATTGGCTTTCACTTCGCTAAATATGGCCTCGTGGTTGCGGTGTGCACCATCCACAGGTTCTTTAATGACGTCATCAACTAATCCAAAACCTTGCATATCCGTTGGAGTTAGTTTAAGTGCACTGGCTGCTTGTTCCTTGTGTTCCCATGAACGCCATAGAATCGACGAACAACTTTCAGGTGAAATAACAGAATACCACGTGTTTTCAAGCATAACAACTTTATCACCCACGCCAATTCCTAAGGCTCCACCGGAAGCCCCTTCACCGATAATAATGCAAATTACCGGAACGGTTAAGCGCATCATTTCGTAGATGTTTCTCGCAATGGCTTCTCCTTGTCCGCGCTCCTCCGCTTCAAGCCCAGGGAATGCACCCGGTGTATCAATAAAGGTAACGATGGGTTTATTGAATTTTTCTGCAAGTTTCATCAAGCGTAAGGCTTTGCGATACCCTTCCGGATTCGGCATCCCGAAGTTTCGGTATTGGCGCATTTTTGTATTGATGCCTTTTTGTTGACCAATAAACATTACGGTTTTACCATTAATTGATCCAAAGCCACCAACCATTGCCTTATCATCTTTCACTCCACGATCTCCATGTAATTCTAGAAAATCATTATCGGTAATGGCGTTGATATACGCTAAGGTATACGGACGGTCAGGGTGACGCGACAGCTGAACACGTTGCCAAGGCGATAGGGTAGAGAACAAGGTCTGAGCAGTCTCTGTATATTTATTCTTTAATGCCGCTATGTTATCGGACATGTCCACTTCGGTGGTAATTCCAATCTGTTCCGTTTGCAAGATTTGTTCTTGTAACGCTTGCAATGGGGCTTCAAAATCTAGATATGTACTCATGTTTGATTTACTTGTATGGACAAAAGTAAAAATTTTAATGCGTTCTTGTATTTTTGTAGTACATGATCCTATATCCAAATGCAAAAATAAACCTCGGCTTGCGAATTCTTCGGAAGCGCGAAGACGGATTTCACGACATAGAATCGATTATGATTCCTGTGCCCATTTATGACATCCTAGAACTATGTACATCGGAAGAGTTCTCATACACTCAAACAGGTATTGATATACCTTCGGATGGAAGTTTAGGCTTGGTTGAAAGGGCATATATGCTCATGAAAAACAGGTATGGCATCGGACCAGTAGCGATTCATTTGCGAAAACAGATTCCGATTGGTGCAGGTTTAGGTGGCGGATCTGCTGATGCCGCATTTACCTTAAAAGGCTTGAATGAATGGTTTGACTTGGGGTTGTCTACCGAAACCTTAGAACATTTAGCGGCAGAATTAGGAAGTGATTGCCCCTTTTTTATAACAAATCAACCGGCATTGGCTACCGGTAGGGGAGAACAACTGCATCCGATGAATGTAAATCTTTCCGGCTTGTACATTGCAATTTATAATCCTGGGATTCATGTGAGTACAGCCTCGGCCTACGGATCCATTATTCCAAATCCAACGAACAGCATCGGGCATCAAATTAAGGCATTACATGAATGGCAGTCCTACTACGTGAATGATTTCGAAAAGCCTGTAACCTTGGTTCATCCCGAAATTTCTTTGGGTATTGAATACCTTATTCAAGAAGGGGCGATTTATGCAGCCATGTCTGGCAGTGGGTCTTCCTATCTTGGGATTTTTGAGAATCCCCCAATAAACCTTAGAACAAACGGGTTACTCTATGTGGGTACGTGTTTATTATCCAATTAATTAACAGTTGCTTAAAGAAAATTTTTTCAAAAAATCATTGAAAATTTGATTTTATTTTTAATTTTGAAGTTGTCTAATTGACACTAAGTAAGTATTAACCGTTTAAATTTTTTGTGTATGAAAAAAATGTTTACACTTTTATCTGCTCTTTTTATTGGAGCAATGGCTACTGCACAAGTAACCGTAACTTTCCAAGTGAATGTAACCAACTATGTAGCTGGTGGCGCAACACTTGATGCAACTGGAATCCGCGTAGGAGGTAATTTCTCAGCAATGGGTGGTAACGCGAATGGCGGTCCAATGGCTGACTGGTCTCCAACTACTGCAACTTCAGCGTGTACTGACCTAGGAAACAACATTTGGGAAATCGCTGTTGAATTCCCAGCTGGTTCTGTTGACCAAACCTTACTTTACAAGTTCATCAACGGAAACTGGGGAATGAATGAAGGAACAGATCCACTTAACTCGATCGTTTCTGGTGGTTGTGGTGTTGATGATGGTTCTGGAAACATTAACCGTACCTTGGTTATTCCAGCTGCTGCAACTACATTAACATATTGTTGGGATGCGTGTGCTGCTTCTTGTTCTGCGAACTTGAGCAACAATGCAATAAGCAACTTAACAGTTTCTCCAAACCCAGCAAATGACGTTGCAACATTTAACTTTAGCTCAAATGCGAATACGGCAGAGATCGTATTATTTGATTTGTCTGGTAAAGTAGTTGCTACAAAATCAGTAGTTACTGGTGCTGAAAATTCAGTTGAAATTTCTACAGCAAACTTAATGGCAGGTTCTTACTTATACCAAGTAAATGCTGCTGGTAATGTTGTTACTGGAAAATTGATGAAAAAATAATTTTATAGTTTTTTCTTGGAAAAGCCTATGTGAAAACGTAGGCTTTTTCTTTATCTTAATCTTATGAAATACATATACACCCTGTTGTTTTTCTTTGGGCTTTTCTTCTTTAACTTGAATGCCCAAATCCTAGAGTTAACCCCCGCGTTTCCTACCGTAAATGATGTGGTTACCATTGTTTATGATGCAAGCGAAGGGAATGGCGCCTTAGTAGGTACCAATCAGGTGTATTGCCATACCGGCGTAATTACCACAGCGAGTACGTCACCAACGAATTGGTTGTTTGTTCAAGGCAATTGGGGACAAGTTGATGCCAATGTGCAGATGACCAATCTTGGAAATAATAAACATTCAATTACCATAGATATCGATGCGTTTTATGGATTCCCTGTGAATACTACCGTCCTTAAGTTAGCCTTTGTTTTTCGTAACGCCAATGGATCTGTGGTAGGACGTGAAGCAGACGGTAGCGATATTTATTATGACGTTTACCCCGTAAACGGGGGATTACAGGCCGCGATTTTCAATCCCAGCCAAATGCCCCTATTAGATTTAAATCAAAATTTTGCGTTCAACGCGCAAGCAAATCAACCCGCTACCTTAAGCTTAAAGGAAGATGGGGTGCTTTTACAATCTGTGCCAAATGCACTGGCCATTAATACGAACATTACCGCATCCGTTCCCGGTACCCACGTGCTGCTTTTTGAGGCAGATAACGGAACTACCGTGATAAAAGATAGCGTTTACTATACCGTTAATCCCCCCCTAACTTATCAAAATCCTCCCGCCGGAACTAAGAATGGTGTTCAGATGCTGAACGACTCAACAGCCTTGTTTCAACTGTATGCCCCCGAGAAAGATCACGTCTACTTGGTGGGAGATTTTAATAACTGGTTACCAACCGGTGCCTTCCACATGAATTGCTCTGCAGATTCCACACGGTGGTGGCTCATAGTTAATGGTCTACAACCCGGACAGGCATATGGCTATCAATACTTGATTACAAACCAAGGAAAATATGCGGATCCTATGAGCACCTTAGTGCTTGACCCAAATAATGACCCTTTTATTAATGCGAATACCTTTCCAAATTTACCGGCATACCCAACCGGATTAACTACCGGAATTGTTTCTGTTTTTTACACAACACCATCTACCTATACGTGGCAAAATACAAGCTTTACACGTCCTGAAAATAAAGACCTTGTGATTTATGAATTGTTGGTTCGAGATTTTGTAGCGGCTCGAAACTATCAAACACTGATTGATACCATTGCGTATTTAGATCGCCTAGGAATTAATGCCATTGAACTTATGCCGAATTTTGAATTTGAAGGCAATGAAAGCTGGGGGTATAATCCATCTTTTCATATGGCGCTTGATAAATATTATGGCACGGCACAAAAGTTTAAAGAATTTGTAGATACATGCCACGGTCGAGGCATTGCCGTCATTATTGATATGGTGCTTAACCATGCCTTTGGACAAAATCCCATGGTAAATATGTATTGGGATGCCTTGAATAGCCGTCCTGCTGCGAATAGCCCATGGTTTAATGCCGTATGTCCACATCCACCAAATTGCTGGGGATACGACTTCAATCACAGTAAGGCTCCTACGAAAGAATATATAGATCAAGTCAATCGCTATTGGCTAGAAACATACAACATCGATGGGTTCCGTTTCGATTTTACCAAAGGGTTTGCTAATACTACAGCAAGTTTTAGCGTGGAACGGATTAATAACATCAAGCGCATGGCCGATAGCATTTGGGCCATTGACCCGGATCAATACATTATCCTCGAGCATTGGTGCGATAA
>JBEIDV010000119.1:0-6013 GCA_040383285.1 Crocinitomicaceae bacterium
ACATATCAAGATCAAGATTCTTGGCTTTCAGTTGATTTAACCAACGGAGGAATTTTAAATGATGTAGTAGTTAGCTTACCCAGTGCTACAGGAAATTTCGATAATTTCAAATTCAATACATCCGACACCACGATGTACGGCATATTCTCTCAAATATTATACAATCCAACTACAGGCGTATATTCAGGCGACATGCGCTTGGCCACTTGCGATTTAAGTACAGGACAAGTTTCTCTCATCTCGCCAGCATCTGTTGCGTCAAGCTATGTTATGGCAGGCTCGTCTATAAACCCTCACCTGATGGTATATTATTTTATTTCTGAAGGAAAACTGATGGGAATCGATTTGTACAATGGTTCTATATATACCCAGCCCTTAATTAGTATTCCAAGCGGTGGAGACAGCTTTGACAATTTTGCCTACAGCTGTGTTGATACCACGATGTATGGATTAATAGTAGATCACGGGGTAGGTGTGCTTTCCTTGGGTAAAATTAACGCTTCAACAGGAGTAGTCACCCCTTTACCAACTGCGTTAAACTTCAACAACTATATCATGAATGGTGGGGCCACGATAGACCCAATTAACCTCATCTATTATTTTGAAACCATGGATAACAACGCCCAAATCTACTTAGTTGGTTTGTCCTTATTGGATGGATCCATTGTTTCCAATGTCATGCTCCCTCCATCCGGTACGTATTTCGACATGGCACGAATAGATGGAGATTGTTACGGGGCTGCACCTTCCCGCTTAAATCCGTCCCTGCAACTGGAGGAATCGACATGGTCACTTTCCATTGCGCCAAATCCAAGTTCTGACGTTGTTACTATAAATTCCAACTCCCATATTGAATACCTTCTCTGCTATGGTATGGATGGAAAAACAGCACGTGAAATCACTATGGATGGGAATAATCAAATTTCAATAAAATCATTTCCCAAAGGAGTGTATATGCTTGAAGTAAGGACTGCAAGTACTTCACGGATTGTTAAATTAGTGAAAGATTAATTTCGTTTTTTCTTCTCTTTTTTAAGTGATCTGTATAAACGAAGTGCACCCATCGGTAAAAGCTCATTGTCAAGATACATCCCCGCAGCTTCCAAGGAAACCGCAAGCCCTTTTTTCGTCATTAACTGTATTCCAATTGGAACATAGCCAACTGTTGCGCCATAACCATCAATCCCGCCAGAACCTCCCCCGCCAATAATGAAAGCTGCACCGATGGCCGCACCGATGTAGGGAGCAAATTTTGTAGGTTTTGCTTTGGTGCCAACATAATAACGCCCTCCGACATGAACCCCAGAAATTGCTAAAATAGAACCAGCTCCTACTTCAATACTCCAATGATGATTAAAAAAATGCTCATAATTACAGGAAAGAAAACTTGGTCCGCCAAACTGAACTCCGAATTGATTTTTAACTTCTAACCTTCTATTTATGGAATCACTAACTTGATTCTGACCCCACGTCATAGCACTAACCAGTAATAGAATCAAACTTATTTTTCCTTTTTTAAATTCCATAGAGCTGCTCATTATTTTAATTCAACAACTTTACTTAAGCATTCGCATACCCGTTTTCCAAACTACACCCAAATCCCTCCAAACGGTAGCCTTGGCTTGATAATCCAAATTAATTCGAATTTTCGCCGGCATGATTTCCTCCATATAGGTCTGTTGAGGATCCGATGCGTTAGCTAACAATTTATTTTCCTCAAAATAGGTAATAGAAGCCAAATCGGTAATGCCCGGCTTATACGCCAGCACCCTACGTTGTACCTCAGAATATTGTTTGACATATTCAATTACTTCCGGGCGAGGTCCAACAACACTCATTTCTCCTTTCAATACATTAATAAACTGAGGAAATTCATCGAGCTTATACCTTCGTACAAAGGCTCCTACCCGAGTCACACGTGGATCGCGCGCCCCCACCGTAAGTTTTCCTTGCAACTCTGCATTCGGTCGCATGGAACGAAATTTTAGTAACATAAATGGTTTTCCACCGAGTCCAATGCGCTCTTGGCGATAAAAGACACCTCCTCGAGATTCTAATGCAATACAAATCGAAATGATGAACCCAAAGGGCAAGAAGGCAATTAATATAAAAAAGGAAAATACGACGTCCATTAAACGTTTCATCCCATCACCTTATGATATGCAAACGTTACCGCCTTAATCACGCTATCCACTTGCTCGGTTGTGAGGTTGTAATAAATTGGCAAGGATATTTCTCTCGAATATTTATCATAGGCCACTGGATAATCCGCAATGTCATACCCTAAATTCTTATAGGCCGTTAATAAGGCAAGCGGTTGGAAATGCACATTCACCGCAATGTCTTGCTCAAAAATTTCATGCATAATAGCATCGCGTTGCGCTTCGCTTATCCCTTTTATGGTTAGTTGGTATAAATGGCAACAAGAAACACGAAAACGGTCTTCACGTATTGGATTCACCGCCCAATCGAGTCCTTCAAAAGCCGTCGTATACTGATCAAAAATTTCGTTTCGACGGACTAAGGTTTCCTGATACCGCTCCAATTCCACTAGGCCAATAGAGGCTTGAATGTCGGTCATATTACACTTATATCCGGGTTCGATCACATCATAGCGCCACGCACCTTTTTGCATTTTAGCCAAGGCATCCTTTGATTGTCCATGTAGGATTTTTATACAAAATAATTTATACAATTCGTCGTGATCAAACGGTTCTGGTAGATTAAAACAGATGGCACCACCTTCCGCCGTTGTAAGATTTTTTACCGCATGAAAAGAAAAACAGGTAATATCAGCAATAGCCCCCATTTGTTTTCCCATGTAGGTTGCGCCAAAACTGTGCGCGGCATCTGAAGCGATTAATATACGCCCGAGCATTCGTTGTTCCGGTGTTGTTGGGTTAAACATTGGTTTTGCCTCTTCAACCAGTTGCTTAATCGCTGAAAAATCACAGGGTAAGCCAGCGATATCTACCGGCATAATTGCTTTGGTATTTGGTGTAATTGCTGCGCGAATGGCTTCAATACTGATATTAAAATCATCCGGATTGATATCCACCATAATCACTTTTGCTCCGGTATGTAAAACCACATTGGCACTCGCACAATAGGTATACACCGGAATAATAACCTCATCGCCCGGTCCTATTCCCCACCAACGTAATACAATTTCCATTCCTGTGGTCCACGCACTAACGGCAACGGTTGTTTTACACCCCACATATTCGGTGATTTTCTTTTCAAATAACTTCGTCTTTGGACCCGTGGAAATCCAACCACTTCGCAAGGTATCCGTAACTTCATCAATGATTCGTTGGTCTATTCGCGGGGGAGAGAAAGGTAACATATTAGATAATTTCGTTTTTGTAAAGTTCGAGAAAATTAATCAATCTATGCACAGGTAAATCTAAGGGAAGATTAACAATGTGCTTACTTATATATACTGCATTTGGAAAATTAGAAACTTCCAGTCCCCAAGGTTCCAAGGAATCCGAAACGGGATGCAAGGGGGAAATAAACCAATCTCCCAGCGGAATTCTTTCTTTTTCTGCTTGTTGCAAGAATAACTCCCGGTCCGTAACAAGCATGGGATACTTAAGAAAGGCATGTTGGGCTACGTGTTCTGCTGGCACGGTAGTTTTACCTTGACTGGTCAACCATTCATGCACTGAGATTCCCGATTTTTTGCGCTGTGAAATCACTTGATCTAAGGTGCTTAGCGCCTTAATTCCTGCTCGACATTGTACCTTACTCATTCCTTTTATATAGTCCTTAGGCATGTGAATCCCCTCTAATTCGGAGGCACTGGAAGAGCCTACTACTAATCCTTTTTTACTTAACCATCGATACATTCGAAGGAAGGTCCAATACGTAAATCCTTTTAGCAAATAGGTTCTCGCCCATATAAGAATAAACAGTATGAACTGGTCCTTAGCACTGGGTTTAATTAAATTCGAATGCAAGTGATTAACGGATTCAAGTAAGTCGCGATTTTTTACCACCAACATTCCTCCAATTCCGGTAGAAAAGGGCTTATTCCATTGACTAGAAAAAAATGAGGCATCGCTCCGTAGGCCGTTAAACACGCCCTGATGCTTCCCACCAAACCCATGGGTACAATCTTCGATGGTATAGATACCATGTGCTTTAGCCAAGGCAATAATTTCAGATACCTCCACACTCAGTCCGAGCATATTTTGAATTAAAATCACCTTAGTTTTCGGACTAAGTGCCTGTTCAATCTGGGCAACATTACAACATAGGGTATCCGGGTTGATATCCACATAAACCGGAATTGCTCCCAAATATAGAATGGCATTTGGAACTACTACACACGTAAATGCAGGAAGAACTACCTCAGCTCCCGGTCCTACTCCCATCGCTTTTAACATGGTATATAACGCCACTCGTCCTTTCCAATACAGCGAAACTTGCTCCGCATCAATGTGAAGATACTCAGCTAATCTTGATTGATATGTCAGCTCGATATTCATATCTTTCTAGAAGTAAAAGGGATACTCAGTAAGCCGATTAAGGAACCAAGTCCGTATGAAAAATGAAGTAACTTAAAGCCAATGAGCACCATGAATACCTTGTTTTTCCCATTACGCGCCCTCCACGAGACGGCGGTTAATACCCCGGTGTAAGCGATGAGCACTCCGAATGAAGCCAATGACCACCACGGATTCCAGGTGATTAAAGAAAGGATGAGCGGAAGAGTCCATGAACTTAGAAATAACATGGGAATAAAATGCCGTAAGCTAAGAGAGGAAAAAGTTTGGGTGATATAGACCGTTTTCAAATTCCACTTGCCATTATTGAAGTTATTCTTTGCCATGGCCCTAAACGTTTCCCGTGCATAATAGGTGCATCTCGCCATCGGGGTGAGATAAATCTTTCCGCCATTTCGAAGTAAACGCTTTGATAATTCCATGTCATGGTTTCGAATTAGCCGTTCATCATAGCCACCTACGGCTTTTAATTCTTGCGCACGGTATAATCCAAAGGGAACGGTATCCACGGTAAGTACATCCGAAACTCCTGTTCGGAATTTAGCATTCCCTACACCCACAGGATGCATAAGCACGGTGCGGATAGACTCAGACATCGCGGTACTATTTTTCACCTTAGTTTCCATCACACCACCCACCGCGATTGCATCAGCATACTGGCTCATGGTAGAAATAAGGGTGCCGATATACCCATCATCAAAGGATGCATGCGCACTTGAAATTAAAATGTAGGTTCCTTGAGCGGCATGAACACCTATATTTAGTGCCCGCGGTGTAATTCGATCCGGATTGTTCAGCACCTTCACTTGGGGATACCTTTGTGAAAGCTCATTCAATAAGGCTAGGGTTCCATCGGTCGATCCTCCATCTATCACCAACAATTCCATGCGTGAAGGGTCTGTGCCATTCGACAACAACGAATCAATGCAATCCCTGATGTATCGCACCTCATTATAGCACGGAATAACAACGGAAACTTCAGGATTCATTCGGTTGGTTTTTAAATGCTGGATAAATACCAATAAGCATACAACTCCACAACAACCAGAACACAATGCCCGATTGACGTTCCAACATCGATTCAAACAAACCATTGAATGCAAAAGCGCAAACTACAAGAATTAACATGCCTTGTTTATGTTTCCACCCAAACCACAGCATACTTAACAACAAAGCAAGTAACCAAAGCATACCAATCCAACCGGTTTCCACCGCCGTATGAAAAAATTGATTGTGTGGATTCAGGTGCTCCTTGGCTAAATTAACTTGACCATATTCAAGAAGTTTAGCTTCTATTGCCATGGGAAGATTCCCTACCCCTACGCCATTGGGATGTTCTTTTAGTAATTCAGCAGAGGCGCTCCATAAAATCAAGCGGGCATCGTTGCCACGAATTTCCCCACGGGGAACATGCGTATAGGCGTATGAGTCCTTCAAATAATTAGAGACAAAAGAAACCGAATCTGACACATTACTTCGTAAGGAAGGTATGAAATAAATAC
>JBEIDV010000120.1:0-5986 GCA_040383285.1 Crocinitomicaceae bacterium
CGTCCCGGTCCAATTGGCTTTAAAAAGGCGTCGTGTTTTTCGGCTGTTGTTCCTGTAAGTGGCTGAAACCAGTGGGTATAATGGGTAGCACCTTTGGACAAAGCCCAATCTTTCATGGCTGTAGCTACTTGATCCGCTAATTTACGGTCCAAACGCGCCCCCGAATTAATGGCCTCCATCATAGATTTATACGTATCGGATGGCAAGTATTCTCGCATCACATCACTGTGAAAAACAAGTGTTCCGAAAAGATCTGAAAGTTTTCCGTCTAATTCTACCGATTTTGGAGTTCTATTGAGTACATCATTGTACGCATTCAGCCGTTTTGTTGCCATAAAATTTAATTTTTGACAAAATTACCCCAATTTTTTAATCCAAGGGGTAAAAATTATTGACATTTTTTAAACATACCCCCTATTTTTTAGGGGCAACAAAAGAAAAATTGAATTTTTAGCTAAGCATCGTTCAACTTTAAGATAATTGTACCTTTGTGTATGCGATGGATTTACATGCTTGGAATTGCCATACTATTCACTTCATGCGCGAGTGATCAGGAGGTTAAGCTTAGAACATTTAAAAAGAATGGGCATAACCTTCCCGAGCTTAAAACGCATTATGGATTGAATCATACATGGACGATGTCAAGTTGGTTTACCAAACAAGAGGCAAACGACCCCTACCTTTATCCCGATTTAAAATCGATATGTATCGCACGAAAGAACATGGGATACACCATAGAATCATTGAATTTATATTTGACCATCGAGGATTTTAATCCAGAGGAATTAGAAGAAATTCATTTTATACAAGGCAAGGGGACAAAATTCGCTTCGTTGAAGCAGCATTATTTAGATCGACTTGAAGCATCAAACAACCAAAGTGTGTTTAGGCATAGCATACCGCAAGCAGTAAAGAACATGCATGGATTTAAGATTCAATTGTATCATTTGTCGCTGGATCCACTGGAAGAATATTATTCGAGCGGCAATGGATTTCTTGCGGTAATGCAGCGAAGAAATGAATATGTAGTAATTCAATGGTATGGATCAGAGCTTGCTAACTCCTATGTTGCCGATGATTTCAAACAAATCTTAAGAAATTTCGATTAGGCTGCATGGACTTCATTTCGTATTTCAAAACCATTGAAATTAATGAGTCGGACCACTTAGCTATGCTTCCTTCTGGTCGAACGCTTTCTAGCGAGGCGTTGAAATCGATGGGCGCTCACCGTGAATCTGCAGTGGGGATTCATTGCTACAAGAACCAAGAAGCACATTACGAAATCTTATTAATCCAACGCAGTGAATACCAAGGAAAACACAGCGGACAGATTGCTTTTCCTGGAGGAAAAATGGAACACGATGATCCAGACCTCAGGTATACCGCTCGACGTGAATGTCACGAAGAAATTGGAATAGCACCAGAGGCTGGTGACTTCATACGAAGTTTAAGTCCGGTATATATTCCTGTTTCAAACTTCAAAATGACTCCATTTTTCTTTTACCACGAACACCCTCCGGCGCTTCAATTGAATGAACGAGAAGTTCAACAAATCATACCTTTAACGCTTGAAAATCTCACATTTAACCTTCCGATTGACCACCGAGAACTTTCCGCAGATGTAAACTCTTTGTTTACGCGAAATGTTCCTGGGTTCACCCACGGACCCCATTGGATTTGGGGAGCCACGGCCTTGGTGTTACAGCAATTACGTATCGCATATCAGGATTACAGCAAACAATTCCTTGAATTAAGCTAAACGCTCTCTCAACCGCAAAAAAGGCAATTCGAAGAAGCGATATGATATAATGCTTAGCATCACAGATACCCCAAAGGCGTAACCAATAAATAACAAGAGCGTGGGGACATCATTAATTCTAATTTGGTGCGTTAAGCAATACTGATATCCCATATGAATAGCAATAATATGAAAAACATAAAGCCCAAAACTGCGTTGGCCCAAATAATCTAAGATTGGGATTTTAACGGATATTTTACTGGTTGGACAAATAAACAAGGCAATAATAAGCGTAAAAATGAGCGCAATCCACGTAGGCCTGAAAAGAAAAAGCCACATCGAATTACTTGGCATATATGCATGTTGAAAAATCAATAAGACCAGCAGCAACAAAAGAGAAAAAATTTGAATGCTCCGTTTTGACCAAATGGAATATGGGATAAATATCCGTCCCTTCCGAACAAAAAAGAAAGCCAAATAAGCTCCAATAGAAAAATAATCAAGATTTGTAAATAAGTCGTTGGTTTGAATGTTCAAATTACTGCTCCAATGCCATTCGATTCCTCGCGCTATCCAAGCCAAGGAAATACAGAATAAAAAAACTTTACCTATATGCTTTATTGGAACGAAGTAAAACAACAGACCCCAAAGTATGTAAAAATGCTCTTCGATACACAAGGACCAGAAAACAGAAAGGGGTGTGGTTTTAGGAAAGATATCCATTCGGATCATCTTATAATTTTCTAAAAAAGTAAAGCTATATCGCCAGTCTAAATCGTATCCTCCGCCAACCATATGAAGCCCTAAATCCTGTTTAATATCATACGGCAACATGAATACAATTCCGACTAATAAAAAATAAAGCGGCCAAATTCTAAAAGCTCTCCGTTTGTAAAATTTAAAAAGGTCAATTCGATGATGTGCACTTTTCTCTTGCAACAACAAATATGAAATTAAAAAGCCGCTGAGTACAAAGAAAAACGATACCCCAATACCACCTCCAGCTTTAATCTTTGAAAAAAAAGGAAACAGACCATCTAACGGAATATGCAAAAGAAACACCTTAAAAAATGCAAAAAAACGCAAGGTATCAAAGGAAGAAAAATGAACTCTATTCAATATAATGAGTGTATTTATTCAAAGCAGAACCACTAGATTCAAACTTGGATAATCAAAAATAACAATTTATAAATGTTCCATAAAAAAAGCCGTTGACGAATCAACGGCTTTCTCAAACCAATTTAACAATTAAACCTAACTACTATGAATAGTGAATCAAATATACACGTTGAATGTTGAAAAAACTCAGCGAGATTCATAAAGAATGTTAAGACTTAAAGGCAACTGTCATTTCCCGTTTTCCCGGGGGCCCTGGTCTTGATTCCACCTTGAATCCGACCGATTTCAAATCCCTTTTCACCTGACCTTTTGCGCAATAAGTAACCAGTATTCCATCCGATTTCAAGGCCTTAAATGCAATCTCAAAATTACCTAGGGTCCACATTTCTTCTTGCGCCCTTGGTCCGAAGGCATCATAAAAAATTATATCAACCGAATCTTCTATTGAAAGATCTGCCCAAAACGCGTGCACTGGAACTAACGTAAAAAGGTCCATAGCCTGTGGTTCCTCATAAGAAAGCGAACTGAAAAACGATAACACATCCTGCTTATCCACTCCGATTTCCGTTAAACACGTCGTAATTACCTCGCCATCTACTGGATATGCTTCTACACCGCAATACCAAACTTCAATGTGATTTTTCTTCGCCCATTCATAGGTTAAATAGGCATTAAGTGCAGTGCCTAATCCCATCTCCAAGACGCGAATTGATTTTTTATTCGATAACATCGCGAGGCCGTTCTGAATAAACACATGATTTGCTTCTTGAAGCGCACCATGGATGGAATGGTAATGTTCGTCTAGCTCGGGAACATACAAGGTGTAGGAACCATCAGCGGTTTTAGTGAGGGTTCTTTTCATTTTTTTCGAGCGACCATGATTCCATCGCGAATTGGCAACAAGATATTCTCTACCCGATCGTCCGCATGAATTACATCATTGTACCGTCGAAGCATTTCGGTTTCGCGGTCTGTTGCGGCCGGATCAATCACTTTGCCCGACCATAAGATGTTATCCGCTAAAATGATTCCTCCTGGATTCATTCGTTCAATTACCAGCTCATAATAATTCAGGTAATTCTTTTTATCTGCGTCAATGAACACTAAATCCCACATTTCTGGCAAGGTCGGAATTAATTCCATGGCATCACCGATGTGGTATTCAATTTGATTTTTATAGGAAGAGTCATTAAAATAGGATTGCACTCGAGCCTGTAATTCCTCATTTACATCAATAGTGATCAAATTTCCATCAACCGGTAGGCCTTCGGCCAAGCAGAGCGCCGAATACCCCGTATAGGTTCCGATTTCAAGAATTCGTTTAGGTTGTAATAAGCTGGACAGCAAGGATAGCACCCTCCCCTGTAGATGACCACTCAACATTCGCGGTTGTAAAACCTCGAGGTGGGTTTCTCGGTTTATCCGTGCAAGCAACTCGGATTCTGGACTCGTATGGCTTCCTGCGTACTGCTCTAATTCCGGTGAAATAAAGTTCATGGAACAAAGTTACCGCTTTCCATTTTGGAATGAAAAGAACACATTTGTTTTTTCTACCTTTGCAACTCATTGTATACCCATATGACCGTTTCTGAAATACGCCAACAGTTTTTTGATTTTTTCGAGCGAAAAGGACACGCAATTGTCCCCTCGGCACCGCTTGTAATTAAAAATGACCCTACCCTGCTCTTTACGAATGCGGGAATGAATCAATTTAAGGATTACTTCCTCGGGAATGAAACGGCACCTATTACCCGGGTTGCCAACGCACAAAAATGCTTGCGCGTTTCGGGAAAACATAATGATTTAGAAGAAGTTGGTGTAGATACCTACCATCATACCTTATTCGAAATGCTAGGGAATTGGTCGTTTGGTGATTATTTCAAAAAAGAAGCCATTGAATGGGCCTGGGAACTTTTGACCGAGGTGTACAACCTAAATCCTCAAGATTTATATGTCACCGTGTTCGAAGGAGACGAAGCAGATAAAGTACCGATGGATGCTGAATCCAACGAATTATGGACCAACCTCATTGACCCTTCGCATATTTTATTGGCCTCAAAAAAGGACAATTTTTGGGAAATGGGCGATACGGGTCCCTGCGGACCCTGCACAGAAATACATGTAGATTTAAGAAGTTCGGAAGAAAAATCAAATATTCCAGGTGCGTTGCTAGTAAACAAGGACCATCCGCAAGTCATAGAAATTTGGAACTTGGTTTTCATGCAATTCAACCGCAAGGCCAACGGCAGCCTAGAACCGCTTCCAGCAACGCACGTTGATACAGGGATGGGTCTCGAGCGCTTAGCAATGGCCCTTCAAGCGAAACAAAGTAACTACGATACCGATTTGTTTCAAGCGCTTATTCAGCACATGGAAAAACGCGCAGGTAAAGCGTATGGAAAATCAGAACCGACGGATATCGCCTTGCGTGTTATTGCCGACCATATCCGAGCGATTGCTTTTTCAATTTCAGACGGTCAGCTACCAGCGAATAATGGTGCCGGTTATGTGATTCGAAGAATTTTACGTCGTGCGGTTCGCTACGGGTATCAAACCCTGGAATTGAAAGAACCCTTTCTTTTCACCTTAATTCCTGTGCTTGTAGAACAAATGGGTCATCCATACACAGAATTAATTGCTCAAGAAGACTTAATCACCAAGGTAATTCGGGAGGAAGAACTCAGCTTTTTCAGAACCTTAGAGCAAGGAATTAAACGAATGGATCTTTTGATGGAGGCAACTCGAGGTCAAAACAATAACACCCTTGAAGGAACTGCTGTATTTGAATTATATGATACCTATGGGTTTCCGTTAGACCTCATTCAACTAATTGGTCGTGAGCATGGTTTTTCCGTAGATGAATCCGGATTTAATCAAGAATTAACGAAACAAAAGGAGCGATCGCGCGCTGCTACAGGAATTGAAACCGACGACTGGCAGCAGGTGAATGAAGAACATCCAACGGAATTCATTGGATATGATGTAACGCAGTGCGACACCACGATCATTAGATACCGAAAAGTAACGCAGAAACAACGCGAATTCTATCAATTAGTGCTTAGTCAAACACCGTTTTATGCGGAAAGTGGCGGACAAGTTGGCGATACCGGATGGTTAATCGATGTAGAA
>JBEIDV010000121.1:0-5969 GCA_040383285.1 Crocinitomicaceae bacterium
ACAAGCGGTTACGCTGTTTATCAATCGCTTCTTGTATATCCTTCTCCATCCGAGATAAATAGTTTTACTTTGCAGTGTGAATCTAATCGTCGAAGGTATAAAATATCAATTACACGCCAAAAAACGGCAAGGAATTCATTCTCCATTTGTTTATCGATTGGCCGATAACGGACTTCAATTAAACATAGAAAAGGAACACGAACATATTTTATTTTCCTTTGATCAAAAACAACGTGCGGACCGACGGACATTAACGATAAACGATTTAGGTGCTGGGTCGAAAACCTTAGGCAATCACCGTTCAGTCAATCAAATTCATAAGACCAGCAGTTCAGGTAAACGCTATGGCACTTTACTTTATCGCCTATGCAAACACTTTGAACCCGCACGAATACTTGAATTAGGAACCTCCCTAGGCAGAGGAACCTTGGCCATGCATCTTGGATATCAAAAGGCAGAAATAATAAGCATTGAAGGTTCACCGGAAATCGCGGCCATTGCACGTGAAAACATGAATGAATTCGCCACGAATCCCAGCAACATTGACTTGGTAGTAAGTTCATTCAGCGACTATTTATCAAATTTGGATAACAAAACCTTTGACCTCGTTTATATTGATGGCCATCATGAAGGGGAAGCGCTACGCCGCTACCTTGACCAAATAATGCCCCACACACACGAGCAAACCCTTTTTCTATTGGATGACATTCGATGGAATGCCGATATGTTCAAGGCCTGGAATGAACTCATCGCAGATGAGCGATTTCATGTGAGCATTGATTTTTTCAGAATGGGGGTATTAAGTAGGCGGCCAACACAGGCAAAAGAACATTTTATTTTGACCTTTTAATAAACAGGCTTAATCTGTTTTAACATGAATGAGGTATTCAGGCGTTTTGAATCCGATTTATTTTGTTTTTTTATCGATACTTCAGCTAACACTGCCTGTTCCGACGATAAATGCTTATCCCCCGAGGTCCACATGTAGGTATTGCTTTTTCGTGCATTGCTCGCAACATTATCCTCAACTGGCACGGCATCCTCATCGGATCTTGAACCCCTAGCCCATTCCTGCTTTGCATCTTCCATTTCAATCGAAGCAATAGCCGCAGGTTCATCGATTACCTTTTCGCTTTGCAAGACCTGGTCCTCTTCTATACTGGGCGCTTTGATTGGATCTATAGCTGCCAGTTGTGGCGTTTGGCTTTGTTCCGAAGTACCTGGTAAGTTTATTGGATTGTTTTTCTTTTTTTGTTCCTTCTTTTCAACCGTAGCAACTTGTTTTTGAGGTGCATTTGCTGTCCCAAAGAAATAAATCGTCAAGAAAATTAACACCGAAGCAGCAACGGCAGAGGCAGTAAATAAATTGAACATCTTTGGACGCATGCGCTGCACTGAGGGTTGTGAATACGTTTGATCAAATGTTTGATTTAACGCTTCCAATAAATGCGCGGGAGGATTTACGGGTAATACCTCCTTGCTTCGCGTTACAAGGACCTTAACCTGCTGAAAACTTACTTCATCAGAACATAAGTCCTCAATTACGGATTGCTCACTTGGCGTCAAATCGCTGTAATGTGCCTTTAAAAATAAATCGTCTATCTGCTTCATCGTTCTACGAGTTCAAACATTTTTAATTCTGCTGCCAATTTCTTTATGGCATAAAATAAGCGTGACTTTACGGTACCTTCATTGATTCCAACAATCTCTGAAATTTCTTTAATCGAAAGGCCATCCATATGTTTTAGTACAAAAACTTCACGGTGTTTATCATCTAATTTTATCAGTTCCTGATCCAAAGCCTCTTTAAATTCCCAATCCGTTACCGTCTGCTCTACATCCTCAGTTCCACTCAAGTGGTAATGATTATCCAATCCATTGCTGGTATTCTTTCTAACTTCATTCCGCTTAAACTCATTCTTGCATAAATTAGAGGCAATGGTATAAACCCATGTTTTAAAACTCCGATTGGCATCAAACAAATGTGGTTGCGTAATAATCTTGGCAAACAAATCTTGTAATAAATCCTGTGCACGAACTTCATTGTACCAAAGTAACTTCAGCATATATCCATAAAGTTTGCCCGAGTAGCGCTGATACAATTCATTAAAGGCAGTCTTCTCCCCTTGACGAATCGCTAACATGAGCTCTTCATCTGAGAAATGAGAAAAACCTGACTTAAATCCGCGCATGTGTATCTTACTTTTTTTGTCTGATTTTAATTTTTCTACTTTCGATTTTGGACCGTTTTTCCTTGCTCTTATCCGTACTTAAGGTCTCTACGGTTAAAATCATTGGTAAATAATTTTGCTTTAGCCCTGCGAGCGATTCATCCAGTTCAACTCCACAATCCATGTAGGAAAATGAATCCATAAATTGCTCATTCGTTTGGAGAATCTGCTCATTACTTCGGCTGTTTGGGTATAAGAAAACCAATCCATTGGGTGCCAAATCCTCTTCGAATTGAAGCAAGTAATCGCTGGGGATCGTCATCGAAAAGGCAAAACGTTTTGATGGATTCACTCGAATTAAATCGCCGAGATAAGTCACATCTACGATGGATTGGACAGGAATGGTAAACCCTTTTTTCAACAATAAGGCGCGATACTGCTCACTTTGTAATAAATCTAAGGAAATAATATCAATGGAATTTCTACGCAGAGCAACTTGTTCTTGAATGGCGCTGTAGGTATCTAGTGTTCCGTGTGTAATAAGTGTAGTGTTCTCGGGTACCGATTTGATTAGGTCGACGGCATAACAGGTCATTGCATCGGGAATCAATCCTAGCGCTTTTATCTTATTTAAGGTATTTGAAACCATTAGGGTATCGCCGGTAACCAATGAATTAGCTAACAATAAGTTCAAGCCTTCCGGATGATTGGGATTCAAACGCAAAGCCTCCATAAGTTGAGGTGCTCTTTCGGCATTGTAATTCCCTTGGTCGTAATAAAGTATATTCGCTTCAATTTGCTCTGAAAGTGTTTGAGCGACCCCTTTTAATTTCGTTACGGATTGTTGTAGCTGCATGTCTTCGGCAGCGGAGGCAGAGCGCGAGGAAGAATTGCTTCTAATCCGTGCTTTACTTGACTTATAAGTATCCGCCTCTTTTTTAAAAACACTTTGTTCCTGTAATGACTTATCATCATCCGCATCTACAGTTCTCGATTCTTCGTCCTTGTTTGTAATAATCAATTGCGTACTATCCAGTAATTGAGGTGTTTTTTCTACGGAATTAAAATTAATACCGTTTGAAATACTGTTGGTTTGTGGAGGCTGAGCAAGCGAATGAACAGCAGCAATAACTCCAAAAAATATAAGTAAGTTTCGTTTCATAACAATTCACTCTACATGCGTCAACGGAAAAAGTTCATTTAACGAAGTTAAGTATTTACCTAAGACAAATAATATGTAAGTTTGTGCGTTACGTCACCTGTGAAAAATCTAATTTATTTTCTTAGTACCATAGCAATACTCATTGGATTGATTCCCTTGAATAGCTGTAATAAAATGAAAGGTTTTTCAAAGGAAAACTTAACCTTTTCGGTGGACACCATTGTATTTGATACCGTTTTTACGACGGTTGGATCTACCACAAAACAATTTAAGATTTATAACCCTTCTTCTAAATCAATTCAGATTGATGAAATTGAATTAATGGGTGGTGCTCAATCCCCATTTCGTTTAAACGTTGATGGTGAAAAGGGAACGTTTTTAGAAAACATTGTGATGGAAGGAAAAGATAGTCTTTTTGCTTTTGTAGAAGTTACCCTTGCGGCCAATGCTCAAAACCAACCGTTGATTATTGAAGATTCTATTCGCTTTAGAACCAACGGAAAAGACCAATATGTAAAACTCGCTGTTTGGGGACAAGATGCCTATTTTCATTACAAAGACTTGAATGAAGGCATATGGCCCAATGATAAGCCACACGTCATTTATGGATATGCTGCGGTTGATTCTTCCAAATCCTTAACCATTCAAGCGGGCACAAAAATTCACCTGCACAAAAACTCCATTTTGTACGTGTACAAAGGCGCATTGCATGTGCAAGGAATGCAAAACAATGAGGTGGTATTTCAAGGAGACCGCTTAGAGTCGATGTATAGCAATGTGGCCGGTCAGTATTATGGAATCTACTTTCATGAAGCGCTACCCTCCACCATCGATTATGCCATTTTAAAAAATGGTACGGTAGGGGTGCATTTGTATCACGAAGACCCCAATAATACAGGATACACCTTAGAATTAACAAATACCCGAATTTTTAATACATCGAGGTACGGGGTATTTATTTATGCGGGAGCCAAGGTTAAGGCAGAGAATTGCATTATTTCTCGAAATGAAAGCCATGCCTTATTGGTATTAGAAGGCGGGGATTTTAACTTTAATCATTGTAATCTGGTAGGTTATGGCAATTCTCAAGTATCTGCTGTGGGCATAAGTAACTATTTCTACAATGCTATAACGGGGAATACTACCGTTTCATCAATAAACGAAGGGGTATTGAGTAATTGTGTGATTGCAGGGAATTTAGATTACGAATTAGCCATCGACACCTTAAATGCCCCAGGTGTGAATCTTAACTTTAATTTCACGCATTGCCTGATTCGCAGTGAAAGCACGTATACGGATCCGTTTTATACAAATATCATCTGGAATGAAAACCCGCTATTTGAAAATACTGCCCAAGGTGATTTCCTATTTCTTCAGGACTCTCCGTTGAACGGTGCAGGGATAAATACAGCGGTATTTACGGACATCTTAGGGAATTCAAGAAATAACGGAAATCCACCGGACATTGGAGCCATCGAATTGCCTTAACTAGGCAAAAAAAAATCCCGCAACGCGGGATTTAAACTATTTCTATTATTTGGGTTCTACTTATGCTGTAGCATTCATGTTATCCAAAACATCCATTACACTTTTAACCGCTTCCGCTGATTCACTTAGTAGTGCTTTCTCTGCGTCATTTAAGTCTAATTCGATGATTCGTTCGATTCCATTTTTACCCAATACCACAGGTACTCCAAGGTAGATATCTTTCAATCCATATTCTCCGGTTAACCAGGCGCAAACTGGGAAGATTCGTTTTTGATCACGAACAATTGCCTCTACCATTTGAGCTGCTGCAGCTCCTGGAGCATACCATGCAGAAGTTCCTAGCAATTTAACGATTTCACCCCCTCCAAATTTCGTACGCTCAATGATTTCATTCAATTTCTCTTCTGAAATTAATTCGGTAACAGGAATACCTGCAACCGTAGTATATCGAGGAAGTGGAACCATCGTATCTCCATGTCCACCCATTAATACGGCTTGAATATCTTTCGGTGAAACATTCAATTCAGTTGCAAGGAAGGCGCGGTATCTTGCAGTGTCTAAAACACCCGCCATTCCAAATACTTTCTTTGAATCTGTTTTGGCATTTAGATAAGCACAATACGTCATTACATCCAATGGATTAGAAACTACCACAATGATTGCATTTGGCGAATATTTAATCACATTCTCAGTTACTGTTTTAACAATTCCAGCGTTGGTTGCGATTAAGTCGTCACGCGACATTCCCGGTTTGCGCGGTAAGCCCGAAGTGATAACCACTACATCAGAATCCTTGGTCATGGCATAATCATTCGTAGAACCAATTGTTCTTGAATCATACAAATTAATTGGCGCAGTTTGCCAAATATCGAGTGCTTTCCCTTCAGCAAAGCCCTCTTTTATATCCAATAAAATAATTTCATTGGCAATTTCACGTGAAGCTAATACATCTGCACACGTTGCTCCCACATTCCCAGCTCCTACAACAGTAACTTTCATAATTTCTTTAATTAACGGTTTGTAAATTTCCTTTGCGAATTTACGACAACTGCATTAAATTTAGCTTCTCAAAATAAAAAATGTTTGCTAAATATAATAATTGAGGCAACGAGATTAAAAACTAGAACGTTAAGCAATAAAAGCCCTTG
>JBEIDV010000122.1:0-5895 GCA_040383285.1 Crocinitomicaceae bacterium
ACAATTTGATGCGTCCTTATTTAAAACTCAATTTGCCTGTGAGGTGAAGGGGTTCGATGTGGAGCAATTTATTGATAAAAAAGAGGCCCGAAAAATGGACCAATTTACCCAGTATGCAATGGTTTCTGTCATGGAAGCCGTTGACCATTCTGGATTAATTGAGTCTAATCCCAATTTAGATCGCATTGGGGTGGTTTGGGGTTCTGGTGTTGGTGGGCTCAAAACCTTTCAAGACGAATCGAAAGCATTTTTTGAAGGCGATGGAACGCCTCGATTTAATCCGTTTTTCATTCCTAAAATGATTGCGGATATTGCTGCTGGTCAGATTTCCATAAAATATGGTTTTCGTGGACCAAACTACGTAACGGTTTCTGCCTGTGCTTCTTCAAACAACGCGATTATTGATGCATTCAACTTAATCCGACTTGGAAAAGCAGATGCGATTATAACCGGTGGTTCTGAAGCGGCTGTCAATGAAATGGGTATGGGTGGATTTAACGCGTTGAAAGCCTTGTCTACGCGCAATGATGATCCTGAAACGGCCTCACGTCCCTTCGATTTAGATCGAGATGGGTTTGTGTTGGGTGAAGGAGCGGGAGCCCTTATTTTAGAAGAATATGAGCACGCAATCAAACGCGGGGCAACGATTTACGCGGAAGTAGTAGGTGGAGGAATGTCTGGTGATGCATATCACATGACCGCTCCACATCCAGAAGGAATTGGTGCAAGAAACACCATGATCGCTGCACTAGAAGATGCGGAGATTAGTCCGGATCAAGTGGATTATATAAATGTACATGGCACATCGACTCCGTTAGGGGACATCGCTGAAGTAAAGGCGATTCAAGCTGTGTTTGGTGAGCACGCATACGACTTAAATATTTCTTCTACTAAATCAATGACCGGTCACTTGTTAGGAGCGGCTGGGGCGATTGAAGCTATTGCTTGTGTATTGGCTGTTAAAAACGATATCGTTCCACCAACGATAAATCATTTTACGGATGACCCTGAGATTGATCCTAAATTGAATTTTACGTTCAATGCACCTCAAAAACGCACCGTAAATTATGCCATCTCGAACACCTTCGGATTTGGTGGACATAACACGAGTGTTGTAGTTAAAAAATTTACCGCATAATTGGCCGTAAAACTCGGATTTCTTTCCCCGAAAAAATCACCAGAAGACCTCTTTCTGATTCGATTTATAATCAATCATTTTGGTTATAGACCAAAAATCCTAAGGCATTTTACGCTAGCCGTATCCCATAGCTCTGGGGATATAAAAGATGATATAGAATCGAATGAACGCTTAGAGTTTCTTGGTGATGCGATTCTTGATGCCGTAGTTGCGGAATATTTGTTTAAAAAGTTTCCTGGAAACGATGAAGGATATTTAACCAAGTTAAAGTCTAAGGTAGTTAATAGAAAAACCTTGGCATTCATCGGTGAAAAAATGCAAATTCGAGCCGTATTGAATTATAACCAATCAAGGAATTTAAATATACCAGCCTTAGAAGGAAATGCGTTTGAAGCGATTATTGGCGCAATTTATTTAGATGGTGGATTCGAAGCCGCAAAGAAAAGTTTACAAAACCATGTGTTGCGCAAATTTGTCGACCTAAATAAATTATTAGAGGAAGAAATTGATTTTAAATCCAGGTTAATTATTTGGTGCCAAAAAAAGCGCATGAAAATTGATTTTATCGTATTAGATGAGCAGCATACCCATGGTGCTTGGGAATACGAAGTATCTATTCAAATTAATAAACGCGATTTTGGAAGAGGTAGAGCGGGTTCTAAAAAGCAAGCAGAGCAAGTAGCAGCAAAGCAAACCTTAGAATTAATCGGAGAAATTTAATTGGAATTCTTTTTTTTGTTTCTTTGTAAAAAATTACGCGTATGTGGACAGAATTTGTATATAAACTCGGAGATTTATTTCAGTGGTCTTTTGGATTTTTTGAATTCGTTCAGAATTATTTCAACAACCTGCTTATTTTGCTCGGATTCTTTGGTTTTGCCTATTGGATGAATATCCAAAACAAGCTTAACAAGAAAGCGAATGTTCCGGTTGAATCATCGGAAAATACGGGCTGGTATAAAGACGAAACCAAGAAACTTAAGTAAACATTCTTATAAATAAAAAAGGGAAGCATGCTTCCCTTTTTTTGTGTTCCATATTTTTTTATTTCTTATCGCTTGTGACCGCGGCTTTAATTAATTCCCGGTTCATTCGAGCAATGTTTTCAATAGAAATTCCTTTCGGACATTCCACTTCACAGGCTCCAGTATTCGTGCAATTTCCAAACCCTTCTTCATCCATTTGACGTACCATGTTTAGCACCCGCTCACGGCCTTCAACCTTCCCTTGCGGTAATAGCGCATATTGAGATACTTTAGCGCCCACAAAGAGCATCGCAGAGCCGTTTTTGCAGCTTGCTACACAAGCACCACATCCAATGCATGCAGCGGCCTCAAATGCCTTATCAGCGTCGTCTTTTGGAACAGGAATTGCATTTGCATCCATGGTTCTTCCAGAAGTATTTACTGAAACAAATCCACCCGCTTGTTGAATTCGATCAAACGCAGAGCGATCTACCACTAAGTCTTTAAGGATAGGAAATGCTTTAGACCTCCACGGTTCTACATAAATAGTATCCCCATCGTTGAATTTACGCATATGCAATTGACAGGTTGTGGTACCAGTATCTGGTCCGTGTGCACGGCCATTAATATACAGGGAACACATGCCGCAAATACCTTCACGACAATCGTGATCAAAAGCTACTGGCGATTCATTACTATTTATAAGTTGCTCATTTAATTGGTCAAGCATTTCCAAAAACGAACTATCCGTTGATACGTGGTCTAGTTTATACGTTTCGAGGCTTCCTTTGGCTTGGCTATTCTTTTGTCGCCAAATTTTAAGGGTAATATTGATAAATTTAGTTGCCATAAGTCGTTTCTTTATTTGTAGTTTCTCGCTGCAATTTTAATGAACTCGTATTTTAATTCTTCTTTATGTAAGGTTGCTTGTTTTGCATCACCGCCTTGGTATTCCCAGGCAGCTACCATTTTAAACTTTTCATCATCGCGCAGTGTTTCTCCTTCAGCATCTTGATATTCTTCACGGAAATGTCCACCACAGGATTCATTACGGTTCAAGGCATCAACGGCCATGAGTTGACCTAATTCAATAAAATCAGCTACACGAAGCGCTTTTTCAAGTTCGGTGTTCATTTCATTGGCGTCGCCAGGAACAAAAACATCCGCATAAAAGGCTTCACGAAGGGCGTTAATTTCATCCACCGCTTCTTTTAAACCGGCTTCACTTCTTCCCATCCCTACTTTATTCCACATGATTAAGCCTAATTTCTTGTGGAAATAGTCAACGGATTTAGTTCCCTTGTTGTTTAAGAACAGTTGAATGCGATCAGTTACTTCCTTCTCCGCTGCTTCGAATTCAGGCGCATCCGTAGATATGGTTCCTGTTCGGATATCATCTGCCAAGTAATTAGAAAGCGTATATGGAAGCACAAAGTATCCATCAGCCAATCCTTGCATTAATGCGGAAGCCCCCAGACGGTTAGCTCCGTGGTCAGAGAAGTTCGCTTCACCGGTCACAAAACAACCAGGAATCGTACTTTGAAGGTTATAATCAACCCAAACGCCCCCCATGGTATAGTGAACCGCAGGATAAATTTTCATTGGTGTTTCGTACGGATTCTCATCGGTGATTTTCTCATACATCTGAAATAAGTTCCCGTACTTCTCTTCGATCCATTTTTTACCCATCGCAAGAATGGTTTCTTCGGATGGATTATGATCTCCTTTTGCAAAGGCTGCTTGTTTTCCCTTGCTTCTGATTTCAGAAGAGAAATCCAAATAAACCCCTTCGTTTGTATCATTTGCCTCAATACCAAATCCAGCATCGCAACGCTCTTTTGCCGCTCTAGATGCCACGTCGCGAGGAACAAGGTTTCCAAAGGCAGGGTATCTGCGCTCTAAGAAGTAATCGCGGTCTTCTTCTGCAATTTGAGTTGGTTTTAATCGACCTTCTCGGATGGCTTCTGCGTCTTCTTTTTTAGCTGGAACCCAAATGCGCCCGGAGTTTCTTAAGGACTCAGACATTAAGGTTAATTTAGACTGGTTGGTTCCATGCACCGGAATACATGTGGGGTGAATCTGAACGAAACACGGATTGGCAAAATATGCGCCTCTTTTATGTACCTTCCAGGCAGCAGACACATTACTTCCCATCGCGTTTGTTGACAGGAAATAAACGTTTCCGTATCCTCCAGAAGCGATTACCACGGCGTGCGCACTGTGTCTTTCGATTTCTCCGGTGATAAGATTTCTAGCAATAATACCTCGTGCTTTTCCGTCAACCACCACTAAATCTAACATCTCATGACGGTGGTACATTTTCACGCGTCCAAGTCCGATTTGACGAGATAAGGCAGAATAGGCACCCAATAAAAGCTGTTGTCCGGTTTGACCCGCCGCATAAAAGGTACGTTGAACCTGGGTCCCACCAAAAGAACGGTTATCCAATAAGCCTCCGTATTCTCGAGCGAACGGAACACCTTGGGCAACGCATTGATCAATAATGTTTCCAGAAACCTCGGCTAAGCGGTGCACATTGGCTTCACGCGCACGGTAGTCGCCTCCTTTAATGGTGTCATAAAACAAGCGATACACAGAATCGCCATCATTTTGGTAGTTTTTAGCGGCATTAATTCCCCCTTGTGCGGCGATGGAGTGCGCTCTACGTGGAGAATCTTGAAAGCAGAATGCCTTTACATTGTAGCCCATTTCACCAAGTGAAGCAGCGGCAGAGGCTCCCGCCAATCCTGTTCCAACAACAATCACATCGATTTTTGGCCGGTTATTTGGCGCCACTAATTTCATGTGGTTTTTATGGTTGGTCC
The DNA here is from genome assembly GCA_040383285.1 of Crocinitomicaceae bacterium. Taxonomy (GTDB): domain Bacteria; phylum Bacteroidota; class Bacteroidia; order Flavobacteriales_D; family Crocinitomicaceae; genus UBA952. The sequence goes on from JBEIDV010000122.1 coordinate 4,929, forward strand.
ACTTTTCTGATAATGGTCCTTCCGGTATTTTAGCGTCTAATGTTGACATCGGTATATGATTAAATCGTTATTTCAAATAAATTAAGATGGTAATCAAGGCAAATAAGCCAGGTACCGCCAAAGCAAACAGTTTTCCTGCTCCATGGATAAGTGGAGTGTAGCGCTTGTGGTTCAATCCCAAGGACTGAAATCCGGAGGCAAACCCGTGCCACAAGTGAAAGGCAAGTACCGCCATAGAGACCACATATAATAATAAATACGCAAGTGCCATGTCGTTTTTCTTCGGATTGAAGAAGTCCATTACAACGGTGTGTAAGTCCTTATAGCCATCTGCAATTTTAACATTGAAGTTTGCCATGAAAAGCTCCGTATTGTTTTTAACCACGATTTCATCGCTTTTTGGAATTAACTGTAAATTATGGGTGTAATACATTTCCTGTTCTTGTGTTTGGCCCATTTGGTCTTTCGCAGAGATGATATATGTATGCAAAGGAATGTCTTCTTTAATTTTAGCCCTCCACCAAAAGTTAGCCATGTGTGTAACAATAAACACCAAAATAATGGTTCCTAAAATAGCCATGTAGCGAGAAGGCAGGGAACTGTTTGCCCCAGGCTTACTGTACGCATAGCCTTGAGGCCGAGCTTTTTTGTTTTGGTAGGTTAAGTAGAAGCCTTGAACCGCATGAAAAATAATTGAAAAGTACGTGACATAGGAAAGCACCTTAATGAAGGGATTGTGTCCCATGAAATAGGCATATTCATTGAAGGCTCTTCGGCCTTCTTCTCCGGTTTTGAGAATAAGTTGCATGTTTCCTGCGAGGTGACCCACAAGGAAGGTGCACAGAAAAAGTCCCGTTAGGGCCATCCAAACTTTCTTAATAATGGATGATGAAAAAGCTGATCGTACAGACATAGTTAATTAAATTATCAGGTGCAAAGTTAAGGTATAGAACAATCGAATGAAAAT
>JBEIDV010000123.1:0-5835 GCA_040383285.1 Crocinitomicaceae bacterium
GGGTACGCTGACTCATCCAGAACATGACACGGTGATCAAGACTCCCTGTGTTGTTTTAGTTACGGGCAGTGGTCCACCGGACCGACACGAAGCGATCCTTGGACCTCGTCCCTTCCTTGTTTTAGCCGATCGTTTAACCCTATCTGGCTATGGGGTATTGCGTATGGACGACCGAGGAACCGGTAAATCTGAGGGGGTTTTTAACGGCGCAACATCTGCGGATTTTGCAACAGACATCGAGGCCGCAATCGCGTTTGTAAAAACACTTCCTTACATAGATACCCAAAGAATCATTCTTATGGGACACAGCGAGGGGGGAATGATTGCGAATATGGTGGCCGCCAAACATCCGGAAGTATATGGGGTTATTTCTTTAGCCGGACCTGGCGTGCTGGGTTCAACGCTTTTAACAGAACAACAACTATTAATAGCAAAATCGATTGGTGCCACGGAGAATGAACTTAACGAATTAAAGTCATTTTCTTTGGGATTCTACCCGCTACTTACCATGGATTCGATTGATCAAGTAAGAAAAAATGCAACTGATTTTCTTAAACAGTTTATTAAAAAAGGAAAAAATAAAGAGCTAAAGAAAAGTAGCAAGGAGGAGCAAAAAGAATGGATAAAACTAAATCTAGATGCCTATGTAAATCCATGGATGCTCTATTTTTTAAACTACAACCCCATGGTTGATTTGAAGAACATCAACTGTCATTACCTTGCGCTAAATGGCACAACAGATTTACAGGTTCCTGCTAAAATGAATTTGGGGGCGATTACTAGCTATTGCAATCCGAGTGCCGGAAAAATCAAAGAAATCAAAGCGCTTGAGGGATTAAATCACATGTTCCAACCTTCCGCCACAGGGAGTCCCAACGAATATGGGTCAAATGAAATCACGTTTGACAACACAGCAATTCAAGAAATTCTTAATTTTCTTGATAGAATAACGCAGTAATTTGTTCGGAAATTCCCACTGAATGTTGATTGAGCATACACTGAAAATGACCTTTAGGGCAGGTATTATGTCCAATCTTAGAGCACGGCCGACAAGATAAATCACTCACTTGTGCATGAAAAACTGGTGCTGACTGGTAGGGATACATGCCAAATGCTGGAACCGTGTTGCCCCAAATACACACCATGGGTTTTGCATAGAATGCCGCCAAATGCATAAGACCCGTGTCGTTGGTTACAACCACCTTCGCCTTAGACAACACCATAGCGGCCTCGGAAAGACTCGTTTTTCCTACACACGAAATGAGGGAGGGGAAGTGCGCTTGCAGTGAACTGGCCAATGGGTTTTCCTTTTCGCCGCCCAACAGTACAATTGGCATATCAAGGCGTTCGATGGTTTCGATTAATTTACTTAACGGAAATTGTTTGGTTGAGAAAGTAGCACCCAGTACCCATGCAACGTAATGTGGGGGTAAGGATTCTACCACATTCGTGTTGCTAACAGCTAGGTTAACGGAAGCAGGGCTGACTGAGGCTGCTTGCGCATACCGATCCACTACATGAACCTTGGGCAAGGTGTTCCATTTAAAGGCAGTAAATAACCACTTTTGGAAATTTAATTTTCGAACCCGATGCCAAGACCCTTTCATCAAAAGTACTTGGAGTAAAAAGGTGCGTAAATTATTGTGTAAATCAATGACAAGGTCATAACGTTCCCCTCTTAATTGCTTCGCTGTTTGAACGAGTGATTCTTGCAAAAAACGCGGCTGTACCTTGTTGGATAATAAATCCAATACGGGCTCATTACTTGGTTTGGTCAAGAAATGTATTTCGGCCGAAGGATATTTATGCACCAAGGCCTCTACTACCGGGAATGTCAGTAAAATATCTCCAATCGCGCTAAACCGTATAACTAATATTTTCACCCTTTAAACGTCAATTCAACAATCACTCCACGCCCTTTTTCACTGGATATACTTCCCTTAATCCCAGCCATATCCATGCGGTGTTTCATGTTCTGCATTCCCAAGCCTTCATTCAATCCTTCACCATCAAATCCCACCCCATTATCGATGACTACCAGGCTGATTTTTGATCCTTTAACTGGCTGAATGGATATGGAAATCTCGGAAGCCTTTGAGTGTTTCAAGGCGTTATTCAATACCTCCTGAACTATCCGATACAAATTAAATCGATCTACATTTACAAAGCTCTCTTCATTAATTTGACCATCAATACTTAAGGTAAGTGTCATTTTACCGGTGGCGTTAATCCGGTGAGCGAAGCGTTCTAAGGCATTTAAAAATCCTTTGTCAAGTGCTGGAGGCAATAAATTATAGGCCATTTCACGCAATTCCTGAATCGATCCTTGAAGCAATTGCTTAATTTGTTCTAATGCCCCTTCATCGGAAGCAACAGGCGTTAAATTCTGCAATAATAAGTTCAATAGTACCAATTGTTGTCCGATCCCATCGTGAAGCTCTCGTGCAATTTTCTTTTTCTCACCTTCTTCGGCTTGCGCAATAATCTCATATTTACGTTGCTCAAAAAGTAATTCATCCGTCTTATCTACGACCAGTGCGATATATGCTTCTTTATCCTCTGTTAACTGATTTAAGATGATTTGTGTGGACAGTTCTTGCTGATGTAAGGTGCGTTGTTTGTACGATCCGATCCAACGTGGAGTATGTTCATCCGTTGTTAAATTCTCCTCAGAAATAATGAATTCATTCAAGGATTTACCCACAATCTCATGGGCGTTTTCTGCATCAAATAAGGTAAGTGCTGCTTGATTACAGAATAATATTTCATAGGTGCTTACTGACAATTTCAACATCGGAAGCGGCGAATTATAAAAGAGGTCTTTATATTTTTTTTCTGACTCCGTAAGTTGAACTTGGAATGTACGGCGGAGCATTCCATATTTAATTGTTTTATCTAGAACACCTGCATTAATTTCATTTTTCAGTAAATAATCTTGAGCCCCTTTTGCAACAATTTCAAGTGAAAGTGCGCGGTTATCCATTCCTGAAAGCACGATAATCGTTGCCCCATCAAAAATAGCTTGAATTCGCTCATAGGTGGCTATGCCCGAGGAATCACGGATATTCAAATCCAAGAGAATAACATCCGGCGTAAACTCTTCTTTGACCTCCAAGGCATCGATTATCGAATCAATGGACACGATGTCATATGAACTATAACCCAAAAGAACTAAGCGTTCTTGAAGCAGGCTCGCAAAAGAAAGATCATCTTCTACGATTAAAATATTTACATTTTCCATTCCCCTAAATTCTGAATAAAGACGCGATCTTTATCCGTAACTGCTTCTAAGTTATGAAGAAATTCGTTGCGATCTTCCTCCGGAATACAGTCCACGGGGAAGGTGAGTTGAAGCGCTTGTATGTAATCAAAAAATAAGGTTTGTTGAGATAAACTAACTTTTCGTAATCCCGAAAAATATAATACGATCACTTCCCTGTCAGCCACGATAATTGCTTTTTTACTTAAACCTACACCAAAGCGAGGCAGGCCGATAATCAAGAAGAGTAGATTATCCATTGCGGAGGCTAAGAACACTACCGAACATAGGATGGCCTCTGAGGAAAGAATATAGAGCGCAAGACCCACTGCCGTTAATATGCCTGCCTCCAATAAGGTATATACGATAACCCGTTTTCGACGTTCATTACTTACCTTGGTATGAAATACAAAGCGATCGGTTTGGCGAATGGTAAAAAGTGCAACCCACCTACGAATACTGCGATTAGCTGCAAGAATTGCCATCAACAAAGCTAATCCACCAAACATATATTCCTTGTAGGGTAAATTAGCGCCAGAAGTCCGGATAAACTCAAGGGGGAAATCGAATCCCACAAAAATGGCTAAGGCCAGGGTTGGAAAAAATAAAACCAATAAAAATGAATTGGTGAGTCTATTCATTTGGCAGTTGTTTCAACCTCATTTTTAACTTCGAAACTTGTTGCTGAATATCCTTGATTTTTTTGTCAACCTCAGCGCGCAAGGAGTCTGCGCCTTTTGAGCGTGCAAAAAAGGATAAGTTGGTTTCCATTCGGTTGGCTTCTTGTTCTAAGCGCTCAATCTGCTTGCGGATGTCGAACCGCTCCTTTTGCAGCAGCTTTGAACGGTCTGGCGATGCTTGAATGCTGTCCAATTTTGCAGTAAACGCCATTTCCTCTTTTTCCTTTGCACTGACTGCCAACGACCCGTAGCGCGCATCAAGTGCTCCTTTATATGAGGCATACACTTCATCCTTCTTGGCATGAGGCACCTGTCCTATTTCCGAAAATTCAGCCGCAAGACTTCGTAAAGATTTTAATGCTTCCGAACGGTCAGAAGTATCCAAGGCTTCAATTCTTTTTACTATTTCTAGTTTCAAGGTGAGGTTGTTTTCTCGGTCTTTTTCCGCAGACTGATTGGCTTCATCACGGGAATTAAAAAAGGCATCACAGGCCCCTCTAAATTCTGCCCACAAGCGGTTCTCGGCCTTTCCCGTATTTCCAATGGCTTTCCAATCTTTTTGATAAGCGATGATCTTGTGAGAGGAAGTCTTCCAATCCGTAGAGTCTTTCAGTGCATTCACCGCATCTATTAATGCTTTTTTCTTGTCAATGAGCCCGGAATATGCCTCGTGTTGTGCTTTACTGTATGATTTCTTCAGGTCGAAGAAGCCGTCGCAGGCTGCCCGAAACGCTTTCCAAACCTCATCATTTTCCTTTCTTGATCCGGGGCCTATTTTTTTATACGACTCCTGTACCGCTTTCAGTTGTTCCACCAACTTTTCCCAATCCTTATTGGACTTGGCTTCGCCTGCTGCTGTGTGTAGACCAAGGATTTCATCTACCAATGCACGTTTTGCTGCGATGTTTTGCACATATACTTGACGTTGAGCCTCGTAATGCACATTGATCTTCTCATAAATCTGACGAACGGTTTCCCAATATTTTGGTTTAATTAATTCCCATTCTTCATTTTGAACCGGGCCAATTTCTTCCCATTCATCCTGCAACACGCGCAATTGTTGCTCCACAGATTTGATTTCTTCTTCCTCGTTACGGAGTTGCTGTAGTTTATGAAGGACCTTCTGTTTTAATTGTAAATTTCGCTTATAATCATGGTCTTTTATTTCGCGATAAATTCGCATGGTATAAAAGAAAATCTCTAACAACCGCGCATATTCTTTTTGAATTCCATCGCGCTGGTCTCTTGGAATATCCCCGATTTTTTTCCACGTTTCATGAATGTTCTTATACGATTGAAATGCGGAAGCAATGTGTTCTTCAGACTCGATGATGCGCTTCAATTCATCTAATAATCCTTTTTTTAATTTCAGATTCTCACGTTCTAAGGTGTCTTTCAGAGAGATTTGTTGTTTACGCTTCTCTTGAATGGCTTTATAGCGTGTGATGAATTCGTTTTTTATATCGGTAAAGTCAATGGAATCAATCGATTCTCCTTTTTCTGCGGCATCGAGCACAGCAATTTGTTGAACGCGCTCCGCTTCCATTAAATGATCTTCGAAATCAATCTTTACTTGGTTAATTTCTCTACCTATTGCGATTAAATCCTCTTGAGATTCAAAGGCAATTAATTGTTCTAATAAAAGACGTAGTTGTTCCATGCTTACGCTAATTCAAATTGAGAAAGGGTATAGAATGCTTTGATGCGTTCATCAAGTTCATTCTTCGTTAATTCTTCCAAGCGCTGTGTACCAAACTTCTCAACACAAAAAGAAGCTAATGCAGAACCCGCGATGACTGCTTTTTTCAAGGAATCGAAGGTGACATCCTCTTGTATGGAAAGATATCCCATCAAGCCGCCAGCAAAGGTATCTCCTGCTCCGGTTGGATCAAATAC
>JBEIDV010000124.1:0-5815 GCA_040383285.1 Crocinitomicaceae bacterium
GAAGCAGAGAATGGGAATTTACCAATTTTAATTTCTCGTCCAGCGGCTTTAGCCGCCTTTTCTGTCATTCCAACAGAAGCAACTTCTGGTGAGCAATACGTACATCCTGGGATGTTGCCGTAGTCTAAGGGCTCAGGGTGATGTCCGGCTAATTGCTCAACACAAATGATTCCTTCTGCTGAAGCAACGTGTGCTAAGGCAGGGCCAGGAACTAAATCGCCAATGGCGTAATATCCTGGAATATTCGTTTGATAGAATTCATTTACTGGGATTTTCCCCTTGTCTTGAATAATTCCTACGTCTTCTAATCCTAAACCTTCTATGTTTGCTTGTATACCAACCGCTGATAATACCACATCGCACTCAATTTTCTCTTCTCCTTTTGCCGTTTTAACAGTAACAATGCAGCCTTTTCCTTTGGTATCAACAGCTTCCACAGACGCTTCAGTCATGATTTTAATACCGGATTTTTTGAAGGATTTTTCGAGTTGTTTTGATACTTCCTCGTCCTCTACTGGTACAATGTTTGGCATGTATTCTACGATGGTTACTTCTGTGCCCATGGTATTGTAGAAATATGCAAATTCCACTCCAATGGCTCCGGATCCAACGACAACGAGTTTCTTTGGTTGTTTAGCCAAGGTCATTGCTTGACGATATCCAATAATCTTTGTTCCATCTTGTGGAAGGTTAGGTAACTCTCTTGAACGAGCTCCTGTAGCAATAATTACGCCTTTACTTGCTATATAAGTCGTGCTTTTTCCAGCTTCGTCCACAACGGTCACTTGCTTTCCTGGGGCTATTTTTGCGGTCCCCATGATTACATCGATTTTATTTTTTTTCATTAAAAATTGGATGCCATTACTCATGCCGTTGGCAACATCGCGTGAACGTTTTACAACCGCATCAAAATCTGCACTCGCCTCTTTAACATTAATTCCATAATCTGAAGCATGTTTTAGATATTCGAATACCTGCGCACTTTTTAATAAGGCTTTGGTTGGAATACATCCCCAATTCAAGCAAATTCCTCCTAAGGATTCTCGCTCGATAATCGCAGTTTTCATTCCCAATTGAGAAGCTCTGATTGCGGTTACATATCCACCTGGTCCACTTCCAATAACTATAAGGTCGTAATTCATATCCATTAATTTGTCCACAAAATTAAGGAAAATAGCTGAAAGATTACTAACTGTGTTTAGCTAGTTTTTTTGCGCCTTCATGACGTGATGTATGGTTAAAACTAGAAAACGAATACGGTTCAAGACCTAGCTATTTTTTTCCGCTTGTTCTTCATCAAGGTGGAGAATATGTAGTAGCCTGTGAATGATTGGTGCCATAAAGAGTGCAGTAATGCTTAGAAAAGCTACGCCGCTATATAACGCATAAAATGAAGAAAATAATTTGGCTGCTGTGGTTTTCATTTCAATAACTGGCCCCATACCTGTTAGAATTAATGAGGCCATATGAAATGCATCAATCCAAGAGGTCTCGCCAATGTAATGATATCCTAACACGCCAATCATTAAAGATAATACGATTAATATGGTGGTTAAGATGATGTACCACAACATTCGTTGGAAAAACGTTCGATAGGATGCTAATTTTTGTTTTTTAGTTTCCATTAGCTGGTCATTTGTGGTTAAAAAGTTTTTTATTTTTTCTAAATGGAACTTGTGATCATTGATTTGGATTGTTCCACGGCCAATAGGGGTTAATATTGCTTGATTCTTCCTTCCAAATCGATTTTTCTTTCTTCAATAGTATTTCCTTATATAATCTATTAGAATTATGAAAAATGGTGTCGGTGGGTTTAAGGTATTTCTTACTTAGCACTAATTCGATGCTATTCTTTTCTTCATTCATGTGCGTTAACCGTATGTTTTTTGACCCATATGTTAATGCCCATTCCTTAACCGCACGTATGTATTTTTCTGGTGTTTTGGTAACCATTACCACAGACTCTAAACCTAATGAATCGCTAAAGTGAATAATACAGGTTTGTGCTAGTTGTTTTTTCACACAGCCACTTGCCTCGGTTGGGTTAATATACTCAATCGTATAACCCTTCCGATGTTGCTTGATGATTTCGTTTTGATACACATAGCAATCAGACTCATCCATAAATTGTTCATGGTATGCGATTTTTTCTTGACAAGAACCCAATAAAAGCGCTAAAATGAGTACACGGAAATACATGGGGTAAAGGTATGATTTCCTAGGAAAGACTGCAACTTGGACAAATCCCTGAGATTGTAAGAAATAACTCTTTTATTTGGTAGGTGTCCGGGAGCTTAACATGAATCAATTGTTCTTCCAAACATTCGATTTTTTTGCACGTAATGCAGCTGAAATGTAAATGGTCATGGGTGTGAGTGGGGGATTCGTCGCAACTTGCGCAACGGGCGTAATTTATTGTCCCATCTATATTGACGATTTTATGGATTTTATTTTCTGTTACAAGTCGGTCCAGTACGCGATATACGGTTACTCTATCGCAGGTGCCTTTAACCCGTTCAAAGAGCTCCGGTTGACTTAAGGCAAACGATGAATTAGCTATTTCGTTCAAGACAGCTTGTTTTGCTTTTGTATTTCTTGGATTGGACATTTTTTCCATTAGTGCAACAAAATTGCAATTAATATTTATATTTGCAAAACGCAACAATGTTGCAATAGATGTTTTATCATGAAAAATGCCTTAGTAGTTACCGTTCTGATTTTGGCTTTTAACTCGTTATCGGCTCAGCAGTTAACCGTGCAAGTTTTTGATTCAATACGCAACGAGCCGCTTAGTGATGCAACAGTATACTGTGTCGAATATGACCAAACCATACTGACTAATGCCGAAGGAAAAAGTGTTTATACAATAAATAAAAAGGCTTGCCTTGATATCAAAGTAATGAAGTTAGGGTATCGAAGTGCTTTTTTCACGCTTTGTGAGGGGCAAAGCATGGTGAAAATTTACCTATTGCCAGTGCATCTAGATATGCACGAGGTTACTGTCTCTTCTGGTGCGCTAATTCAATCGAATAAAAACCCATTTCATATTGAATCTCAGAAAATGTCGTCTCTTGGTGTGATTTCAAATTTAACACTCGGCGAAGCGTTGGCGAAAATACCTGGGGTCTATAATGCGGCTTTAGGAAATGGTATTTCAAAACCTGTGATTCGCGGTATGCAGGGTATGCGTGTTGTCACCTTGTTGAATGGGTTAAGACTGGAGGGGCAGCAATGGGGTGGTGATCACGGAATTGGCATTACAAGTCTTGGTGTTTCTGCCGTTGAAGTTATAAAAGGTCCCGCCAGTTTATTATATGGTGCGGATGCCTTGGGAGGAGTTGTCTATTTGGTGGATGCTCCATTTGCGCCATCCAATGCGCGTTCAGTTGAATTTCAATCAGAAGGTTTTTCCAATACCTTAGGTGGTAGAGCTCAGTTGATTTACAAGGAATCCTATCGTAAGTTCCGATGGTTTGTGGCTTCTACCTACTCTAATCATGCTGATTTTCAATTGCCTTCAGGTAAGTTTGCGAAAAATTCACGATTCAATGATCTGGGGGCTAAAGTTAATATGTCATACACCGGTAAGCGCAGTTTATATTCCTTGCGTTACACCGCCAGTCATTCCGTAGTAGGAATCCCAGGACATACACATGATTCTTTAGCTACGCCCTTGACGTTTCAGGTCGATGAGCGTGCTAGAACATATGAGTTGCCGGCACAGTTTTTTCAGAATCACCTAATTCAAGCTACCGCCAATTTTTACAGGGATAAATCAGATGTTTTATTCATGTACGGGGCGACACTAAATCGATTAATTGAATTTGATGAGAAAGTTACTATTCCTTCCTTAAGTATGTTCTTATTCAATCACTTGGCGCAAGTGAGGTGGCAAATAAAATGGAATCCAAGAACTAAATTAACGGCTGGGTTGCAAGCGATGACCCAAGATAATACCAATGCGATTAATGCTTCGGATACCTTAATTCCTAATGCACAATCTGTTGATTTGGGCGGATATGTTAGTGTCAATCACGAGCATAAAAAATGGAACGTTCAAGCAGGTATTCGGTATGACCGCAGAACGATCTTTGGGATTGATTTACCACACCAAAACAACCTCGGTTTTAATGGCTTAAATGGAAGTATAGGTGCGGTGCGAAGTTCGGATAAGTTGGTTTGGCGGACGTCATTATCCACTGGATTTCGGGCGCCACACTTAACGGAGTTGTTCTCAAATGGGTATCATCACGGTGCGCTGAGGTATGAGGTAGGTGATGCTGCGTTGGTTCCCGAAAAGGCTAGCCAATTAGATGTTACCTTAGAATGGAATCAAGCGCATGGCGCCTTGGTGTTAAACCCGTTCGTGAGTTACATACGCGATTATATTTATTTGGAGCCCATGGGGATGCTGTTTGATGGAATTCCTGGATACCGTTACGTTCAAAATAATGAAGTGCTTTTTTCTGGCGTAGATTTGTCCTATCATGTACATCCGCATTTTGCGCATGGATTGCATTGGGAGGTTTCCATATCCTACCTTCATGTCAGTTCCCTTGGCGATAGTTCGGTTTCTATGATTCCTCAGCCTCGAATGCAAAACGTGCTTAGGTATGAATTTGAATTAAAGAACTTTATTCGATTGAAAGAGGTGAATGTACAATCCACCTTAATGGGGCCACAAAATAATGTGGCCTACCTCGAAACCACATCCAAGGGATATCACGTGCTTGATTTTTCATTGGTTTTTGCTTTTGGTAAAACTGATCAATTTACTGTAAAGGGGGGGGGGCGAAATGTGCTTAATGCCTCGTATATTGATCATTTATCCCGCTTAAAAAACATTCAAATGCCCTTTCCAGGAAGAAATTTCTTCTTGGGAGTTGGGTATAATTTCAATAGTAATTTTAAAAACAAACCATATGAAAACTAACATGTTATTTATTGCTTTACTCGGGTTAATGGCGGTGTCATTCTCGGCGTGTAAAAAGAACAAATGTGAAGAATGCCATTACGACAAGGCTGGAGCCGAGATTGAGCTTGGTGAAAAATGTGGGGATGAAATGGAGAGCTTAGAAGCGAATGGCTATACAGATACAACGGGTACGTATATTGTCCATTGCGGGCATTGAAGATTCCTTTTGTATCATTGTTAAATCCGGTTTATCCGGATTTTTTTTGTTAATAAAGTTGGGGGTGATTCTTTGTGTGAAGGCTCATTCACTTAAAGATAATCCGTACTTTTGTGCTTGAAATTTATCATGGAAAATACCCTACAAAAAGAAGCTACGCTTACGCAAGCTAAAGAACTAGGTTTGTTAGCAGAAGAATTCGAGCAAATTAAAGGAATTCTCGGTCGAACCCCCAACTTTACTGAAACCGCAATTTACTCGGTAATGTGGTCTGAGCATTGTTCATACAAAAATTCAATTCTTTGGTTAAAAACACTTCCTAAGGATGGTCCGCACATGCTGGTTAAAGCTGGAGAAGAAAATGCCGGATTGGTAGATATAGGTGATGGTCTTGGGTGTGTATTTAAAATTGAATCCCATAACCACCCCAGTGCCTTGGAGCCTTATCAAGGAGCTGCAACAGGAGTGGGGGGAATCAATCGTGATATTTTCACCATGGGTGCACGTCCAATTGCGCAATTAAATTCATTGCGTTTTGGGAATTTAGACTTGCCCCGAACCAAATGGTTGGTTAAAGGTGTGGTTAAAGGAATAGGAGACTATGGAAATGCTTTCGGGATTCCGATTGTTGGAGGCGAAGTGTTTTTTGATGATTCATACAATACAAATCCCTTGGTGAATGC
>JBEIDV010000125.1:0-5797 GCA_040383285.1 Crocinitomicaceae bacterium
AACCAAGCCGATCTTGGAATTACCGTGGACCCAGATGTAGATCGCTTGGCGATGGTTTGTGAAGATGGAAGTATGTTTGGTGAAGAATATACCCTCGTAGCCGTTGCCGATTACGTGCTTTCAAAAACTCCTGGAGCGACGGTTTCAAATCTGTCTTCTACCCGTGCGTTACGAGATGTCACCGAAGAATGGCATAAGCAATCCTATGCCGCTGCTGCGGTAGGTGAAGTGAACGTGGTAGAAAAAATGAAAGCCATAGATGCAGTGATTGGCGGTGAAGGAAATGGTGGAATTATCTACCCTGAATCGCATTACGGACGGGACGCCTTAGTTGGAATTGCCTTATTCTTGAGCCACTTGGCAGAAAAAAAATGCAAGGTATCTGAATTAAGAGATCAATATCCAGCCTACACCATTTCTAAGAATAAAATAGAATTAACCCCAAACGTTGATGTAGACAACATTCTCAACAAGATGGCGCTTGCATACGCAAACGAAGAGGTTGATACCACGGACGGTGTAAAAATCTACATTGGAAAAGAATGGGTTCATTTGCGAAAAAGCAATACAGAACCAATCATTCGCATCTATTCTGAAAGTAAAAATGCGGAAGCAGCTGATGCGCTTGCTAAACGTATAATCACTGAAATTCAGGCGCTTATAAAATAGTTTCATGTTCTATTGAACCCATTTCATTTTCGTGTGTAAGGGTTTAAAATTTTGACACATGAAAAAAATAATGACCTTGGTTTGTTCGCTCGTACTGGGCACATTCCTTCTAGCCAATGAAAAAGAACTGATTAAATCCACCTTAAACGAAGCAACGGTTTATTCTCAAGGGGCACAATTACACCACAAGGCTTCGTACACGATCAAAGCGGGAATAACTGAAATCAGTATTGAAGGGATTAGTTCCTACATTGACCCTAAATCACTTCAAGTGAAAGCAACCGGGAATGTGGTAATTATCGACTCCAAATACACCCTATTTTATCCGCAGCCAGAGGTTAAAGCGAATGAGGGCATTCCAGCAAAGATTGTCAAAGAAATGGCACAACTTTCGGATTCCTTGGAATTACTCGGATTTGATTTAAAAGAAATTCAAGATGAAATCGCGATTTATAAAGCGGCGCAGAATATCATTTCCATGAACGGTGCGGTGCGTGGTTCAGGAAAAGTGAACGATTCCATCAACTTATTAAAACAAACGGTTGAATACTACACCAATAAAATGAATGAAATCAATAAGAAATTATTGGCCTTGGAAAAGAAGAAAAAAGACAAGGAAAAAGTACAGCAGCGATTACAAGTGCGCTATGATAATCTACAGAATTACCAGAATCAAACCTATGATGCTAAAAAGTATGCGCCTATTCCACGCGTAATAATTACCTTATCTGCTGCAGAAGCGGCTTCAGGAAAAATAGCCTTCAGTTATTTAGTATCGCAAGCCGGCTGGGTTCCGTTATATGACATTCGAAGCGACTCACAAACCGGTAAAATCTCCTTGACCTACAAAGCACAAGTTTTTCAAAATTCAGGTATTGATTGGGACAACATCAAATTGAATATTTCAACGAATAACCCATATGCAAACAAGACCAAACCGGAGTTAAATCCATGGTATATTGATTACTATGCATATAAACGAAAAATGGAGCTCGAAGAAATCAGTGTAAGAGGTGGAAGAGCAATCCCTCAAGCAGCATTCAATCAAGGATTTATGCTAGACGATGCAACGGATAAAAATCTACAAGAAAAACCTGCTTTAGGGGCCGATCAATTCACTACGGTAGTGCATCAACTCATCGCCGCTGAATTTAAAATCGATCTTCCCTATTCAATTAAATCAAACAACGAGAAAAATCTAGTGCTCATTAAAAACAGCGACTTGAACACCACCTTTAAATACTACAGTGTTCCTAAAGTGGACCCCGGAGTATATTTGGTGGCACAAATGACTAAATTGGATGAATTACAATTAGTACCAGCAAGCGCAAACATCTTCTTTGACGGTTCATACATTGGAGAAACGTACCTCGACCCAACCAGCATGGATGATACCTTGAATTTATCCTTAGGAAAGGACCCAAACATAGTGGTTAAACGAACCTTGTTAAAGCAAAAATCGAAAGACAAGGTGGTGCAAGATAAGCGTGAGCGAACCTTCTCGTACCAAATCGAAGTGCAGAATAATAAATCATCAGCCATTCAGTTGATAATTCAGGATCAAGTACCGATGACCACAAATAACGACATAACGATTGAATTGCTTGAAAAAGACAGTGCACGTGAATTGCCTGGAAATGGTATTCTTGAATGGGATTATAAGTTAAAAGCCGGGGAGAATAAAAAACTTGAATTTTCTTTTAAAGTCAAGCATCCAAAAGATCAACAAATCAATTTATAAGAAACAAGGCTATCGGAAACGGTAGCCTTTTCTTTTTTATCTTTGTCTACAACAAATAATCCCTAAATCTTGTTAGGACTCTATGAAGCAATTTGAAATCCCAGAATTTTACCGTTCTCCGATCATTTCAAAGGTCAAGGCGAAAAGAAAATTGGACGATCCTAGAAAGCAAGATTTTAGTCCTACTCGCTTGCCATTCACAAAGGTCGAGTTCATTGTAGCTCGACATTTCGGATTCTGCTATGGTGTGGAAAATGCGATTGAAAAAAGTTACAAAGCCATACAGGAAAACCCTGAAAAACGCATTTTCTTATTGAGTCAAATGATTCATAATCCGGATGTTAACGAAGATTTATTAGCCCATGGCATAAAATTCTTGCAAACACCTTCCGGTGAACAGTTGATTCCATTTTCGGAACTTACGTCGAACGACATTGTTATTATTCCCGCATTTGGTACGACGGTGGAATTAGCTGAAGAAATAAGAGCCACAGGTGCAAATATCGAATCTTATAATACTACCTGTCCCTTTGTGGAAAAGGTTTGGAATCGTTCTCAAAAACTCGGTGAATCAGACCATACCATTATCATCCACGGAAAGCACGACCATGAAGAAACGCGAGCTACCTTTTCTCACAGTAATCAAACGGCTGCTTCGTTAGTGATAAAAAATATGATTGAAGCTGAATTTTTAGGGGAAGTGATCAAAGGGAATAAATTAGACCAAGAATTCTATTCGTATTTTGATGGTAAATATTCTGATGGATTTTCACCGAGCACTCACCTCAGTAAAATTGGTGTCGTTAATCAAACCACCATGTTAGCATCTGAAACTCAGGAAATCACGGATTACTTGCGCAACATACTCATTGAAAAACACGGTGAAATACACATCAAGAATCACATGGCCGACACACGGGACACCTTGTGTTATGCGACGAATGATAATCAATCAAGCACCTATGCCCTTGCCGAAACAGCTCCAGATCTCGCGTTGGTAGTTGGTGGATATAACAGCTCAAACACTACACATTTAGTGGAAATTCTGGAGAAATCAATCCCAACTTTTTTTATCAAAGGGGCAGACGAACTGTTAAGTAATAAGATCGTTCGATCATTCAATATTCATAATAAAACGATCGAAGAACGACCATTTTTACCCAACACTTATCCGCTTAAAATTGCAATTACTTCAGGCGCCTCTTGTCCAGACGCTATCGTTGATCGTGTCATGATGAAGATATTAGACCTTATCAAGGAACCCTGCACCATTGATGAAGCGTTTCTTAACGCACGCATTTAACTATCTATACTATGAAAATTTACACAAAAACAGGCGACGATGGTACCACCGGATTATTAGGGGGTGTACGGGTGAAAAAATCAGATATGCAGATTGAAGCATATGGCACCGTAGATGAACTAAATTCATACCTAGGGTTACTTCGAGATACATTTGAGAATACGTCCGCGCAAGATCAATTGACTACAATTCAAAATCAATTATTTGTTATTGGATCTCACTTAGCGACGGCTGAGAAAGGAACCAAGATGACCTTACCCGAGCTTGAAACCCATGCGATCGAACACTTAGAGGTTTGGATGGATGAAATGGATAATAAATTAGAGGCTTTACAGCATTTTATATTACCCGGTGGACACCCAATTAGCTCCTATGCTCAAATTGCTCGCTGTGTATGCCGCAGAGCAGAACGAAGAATTGTTGAAATGGATGAACAAACACAACGTTTCACCCATGAAATCAAGTATATAAATCGCTTAAGTGACTATCTATTTACCCTGGCTCGTTTCATATTACAAGAATTTGGAAAAGAGGCCATTAAGTGGGAACCGAACCGCTAAAACGCCGATTTGGATTAAATAATCATCAAAATATTCATTTTCATTTGGTAGATATAAAATAAAATTTACTTTTGCCGAAAATAACACGTACTAAAACAAGAAATAATGTATTGGACCTTAGAATTAGCCTCATATTTAGAAGACGCCCCGTGGCCAGCATCAAAAGATGAATTAATTGATTTTGCAATTCGTACCGGAGCGCCCCTTGAGGTAGTAGAAAATCTTCAATTATTAGAAGATGAAGGTGACGTTTATGAGAACATCGAAGAAATCTGGCCGGATTATCCTTCCAGAGAAGATTTTTTATTCAACGAAGACGAATATTAAGTTTACATACAAAAACCTTCCGCTGCGTAATCAACATAGACCGAATGTTATTTATTGCATAACTTAAATGCATCCAGCTCTAACCATAGACTATTCGAGTAGCTTCCGCACGGAGCAAAGAAAAAATAAGCTCCCTATTTTAATTTAACCAAAAGAAATTATCCTCAATTCGCATACAGTACCCCTGTAGAATTTCCATGGCATGAATTACATGCACCGGTCGATAACGAATTCCCCATATAATGCGCACCGTTTGCATTCTTGATGGCAGGATAAAGTCCTGTTAATGTCATTGCTTCGGTCGTATAAAAATTCCCTTTCGCATCAATTTGAATGGTATATTTCAAGGTTCCTGCTCCATTTGCTTCTGTATAAAATTCTACTTGTCCACTCGTTGCTGGAGCTGTTAACGCTGCATTTTTAACGGAACCTGCAGCAACAAAACACCCCTCGCCTTCTCCACCTGCTTGATGGCATTGCATGCAGTTATTCCCAAAGTTGTGGCTATCATTGCCATTACTCTCGCTAACATTATATTCATCACAGGCACCTTCCTTTTCACAAGAGAAAAGTATTAACGCAAACAACATGGGAATCGGAATTATAGATAGGATACGTTTCATAGGAAGCTTGATTTAATTATTTCATTTAAAGGCCTTGAAATTCGGATTAAAAATAAACCGGCAGGCAAAACCAAATGTAGGAAAGATTACAAACTTATCTTAATCTATTTCATATCTTAGTACAAATTTATACGCATGAGACTGCTTATTCTACCCCTACTTTTTGTTGCATTGGTGAGTTACGCCCAAAAAGAAAATTCAACCCAATGCGGTAAACGCGATCGATTCAATAATCATACCCTGAAAAGCAATAGCCTGAGTGTTTCTCAAATTGCACTCACGGAACGTTATGATGTGAACTACTACAAGCTTGACCTGAATATGACCAATACCACAACAGCACTTTCAGGCTATGCAGAAATGAAGGCTACGGCGCTGGTTCCAATGGACACCATTCTTTATGAATTATTCTCTACCCTAAGTATTTCATCGGTTAGTTTAAATGGAGTAAATGTTCCCTTCGTACGAACAAATTCCGCCGTAAAGATTGGCGTTAATTATCCTACAGGTACTGTCTTTACTGTTCGAACAAATTACAGCGGCACCCCACCAACCGCTCAAACGAATCCATTAG
>JBEIDV010000126.1:0-5790 GCA_040383285.1 Crocinitomicaceae bacterium
AGGGTAGGGATTCATCAACGAAGTCAAAATCTCCTGTAGTTGGATTTACATAGTATAATTTAGCGAAAATCTCTGCACCTTCAGCGGCGGTTGTATTGATTACACCATCAATTCCATATAAGGTTGCTGTGTTGAATATGTCAAATACCGGACCTACTTCAAATCCTTGTCCTTCGTTATAAATCCCTCCGATTATAACATCTTTGTCTCGTGCGTATATATAGTCATTCACTTCAATGTTAATATCAGGCTGTGTATTATTGGATAAATCTAATTCGGTTTGGCTGGACCCAACTCCAAAAGATACTGTATGCGTCGCATTGGTAGCCGCTGGAGTAAAGGTTGTTGTACACCAAATGGTATCTTGCGTTGCCGAAGCTACTGGGGTAGGAGCGGATTGTCCTGAATACAGGGCGTTGATGTTTGCCGTATACACTGCATCTGCAATATTTTGTACACCAATGTTTTGAACGATACCACCGAAATTTACGGGTGCAACTTGATTGTTAGGTACTTGATAGTAAGCTAGTCTTGAACCAAACGGACCATCCGTTCCCCATTGTAAACTTTGAAGTTTTAAATCGTATTGATCTGTTTCAACCAATTTAATGTCGTCAATCGCCCAATACCAACCCCAATTGCCCTGATAGTTCAATTGTATCATTACACTGTCATTGCCTCCAGCTACTGCGGAAACATTTAATGAGGTGATTTCAGGATTCGCTGAATTCTGTGCCGTTGGCTCAGTACCATCAGTGACAACAAAATCAGTCCATGTAGTTCCGCCGTTATTACTTACGCGTACAATTCGTGTGTCAAGGTAGGTTCTGTATGAGTTTTCAAATACTAAACTTACATTAAGGTAGGCACTGCAATCAATCATTCCGGTGTAGGTCATGTTCGCATTTTGAGATCCATTTTGTCCTTGAGCATCTGAATTAATGAACGCGAATCCGTTATTTACGGTAGTGAATAATGCGGGACTTAATGCAGTTACAGGGATCGTATCTGCCGCTGTAGTCATAACCCAATCCAGAAATGGGGCAGAGGTATTATCATAGGTCCATTCCGCGCTATTGGAAAAATCGTTCGACCAAATGGTTATCCCTTTTGGCTGGTGATTACTGGATTTTTTTGCAAGGGTTTCAAATTCGGCATACTTTTTTTTCTTTCCAAGTTCTGATGCATGCTTTTGTGCGCTTATAGTACCAGTCGCAAGAGCCACAGCAAATAAAAAGTAGATTTTTTTCATATGGGTTTTGATTTATTTAAAGATAAAGATAAAAAAAAAGAGGCTCGAAAGCCTCTTTCCAAAATTCACCAATCAGATTAGTTTCTGATAATCAATTTTTTAGATGATTTAGTTCCGTTTGAATAAACGTTAACTAAATACATTCCGTTTCCAAATGCTGCAGTATTAACTTCTACTGTTGCAGTACCGTTTAATGAAGATACAAGCGTATTGTATACTTCTTTACCTGTTACATCAACAATTGAAATTGTTGCATCCGCACCTGCTTTTCCAGATAATGCAATCGTTGCACTTCCAGCAGCTGGGTTAGGAGAAACATTAAAGCTATTCAATAACGAATTCTCATTAACTGAAGCGTTAGAGAAGTTCATACGCACCATTGGAGTAGCTGTTGTGTAATACCATGTGTTATCCGTCAAATCTAAATAGAATGTAGTTTGAGCTTCTGATACACCACATGTTCCAACGATTAAGTCATCTGTTGCACCACCGTCACCGTTTGAACCAGCAACTACTAAATATGGCTCACCGGCGTTTAAGGTGAACGCACCACCTTGTAAAGGTAAAGTCAATAATGCATCAACATCATTTGCTCCAAGGGTATATGGTGCAGATTCGTCTACGAAAACGAAATCACCAGTTTGCGCATCGATGGAGTATAATTTAACATACATTTCAGCACCTACGTTAGCACCTGGGTGAATGTATACATCGATTGCACTTAATTCGTCAGCAGCGTAAACATCAAAAATGTTACCTACTTCAAAACCAAATCCTTGGTTGAATGAACCACTTGCGATATCATCAAGGTCACGTGCGTATACGTTTGGATTGATTTTAATTGTTGCAGCACCTGCTATTGTGTTGTCAGCTGGTGTAGCGTCAGTGCTATCTATTTGAACTCCTGCATTTACCGTAATGGTTGCATTAGCTGTAGCTGGAGTGAAAGATGCAATACAGTCTGCTGTATCTGATGAAAATGCTGGAATTAAGGTTGGTGCTGATGATCCAACATAAGCTCCTGCTTGTACACCAAAAGTAGCAATCTGATTTACCATTCCATTATTTGCAATAACTCCAGAGAAATCAATTGCTGTAACTTGAGCAGTAGGGATTTGGTAATAAGGCAAACGAGCACCCCAAGCACCAGTAGAACCCCAATATAATCCGCTCAATGCTACGTCATGATCGTCTGGCGTAGTGATTTTCACGTCATCAATTGCCCAAAACCAATCGAAGTTACCTGTGTATTTAAATCCGATACGAACGCTATCCTGACCACCGATTTCATTAGAAAGGTTTAATTGAAGCGTTGCTGGGTTAGTAGTATTTGTGTTAACGGCCATATCTCCGTTTACTTCTACTTCATTCCATGTTGCACCACCATCCGTTGACCAAAGTACATACGTAGTTTCAGCATAACGACGATGAGACTGCTCGAATTTTAATAACACGTTAGCTTCTGCAGATAAATCAATGTTTTGATTAAATACAATAGAAGCATTTTGAAAGGCATTTCCACCTGCTGCATCAGAGTTGATGAATGCAAAACCGTTTGCTGCTGTGGTATGGCCTGCTGGTGCAAGCGCCGCTACTGGAATTCCAGCAACATTTGTACTAATAGTCCAATCTCCTGCCGTATGCGCCGGTGTACCTTGCGGATCATTCGACGTTGTCCATTGTGCTGCGTTAGAGAAATCATTTTGCCAAATGGTGATTCCTTTCGCTGGGGCAACCACACCTGGTTTCGCTTTTAATTCAAGCGGTGCAAATTTTTTGGTATTTAACGGCTTTGCTGTGTTTTTTTGAGCTACCCCAACTAAACCAAAAGCCAAAACGCCAAAAAAGCTTAAGTAAACTTTTTTCATGGTAATATAATTTTAAGTTAATTCCTACTTACAAAACTAACGTTTAAGACGATAAAATCAAAATAAACCTTAATTAGTTTTAATGCGATCGATTCGTAATGAATTCCGCTAGCGTAAATAAATTTTGTTTAGGTTGCATGCATTCAACTTTTGCTAATTGATTCATGGCGATTTCCTGGTAAGATAGTTGTTTTTTTAAACAGTATTCTAAAACTCCGGTTGCTTCGTAAAGCGCCTTTATTCCGGAAATTTTTTCATCATTTGCTGCGGAACTTAATCGCAAAAACTGCGCTTTATCTGAATCCGATGCGGTAGACTGAAAGGTAGTATACAACATAGTTTTTTTATCACTCAGTATATCTCCCCCAACTTGTTTGCCAACTTTTGCCGAATCTCCAAAGGCATCTAAAATATCGTCTTGAATTTGAAATGCAATTCCAAGGTTTTCTCCAAATTCGTACAAGGAGTTAATGCTCGAATCATTGGCACCCCCAATGATTCCGCCAAAGGCACACGCACAACCTAAGAGCACCGATGTTTTAAGTCGGATCATTTCTATATAATTTGCTTCAGTAACCGAATCTATTCGTTCAAAATCCATGTCCATTTGCTGCCCAATACAAACTTCTATTGCCGTTTGATTTAACAAGAGACTCAGCCGTTTAAATACATCCGCTTGGTATGAGGATAACGCCTGAAACGCATGAATCATAAGCACATCGCCAGACAATATAGCTATGTTTGTATCCCATTTTTCATGAACAGTTGTCAATCCCCTACGAACAGGTGCTTTATCCATGATGTCATCATGAATTAGGGTGAAATTGTGAAATAATTCCAAGGCCGAAGCACCCGATAAACTTTCCTGGAGCGGAATGTTATATAATTCGGCACTTAGTACGGTAAATAATGGACGAATTCGTTTCCCACCTATGGCAATAAAATACCGCAGCGGATCGTATAAATTGGTAGGTTCCGCAGGAAATTCCCACTGGGATAAGTGCTGCTCAATCGCGGCAATACGTTCAGAATATTCAATCATTTGCGCTTGATAAGATTAAGCAAGTAGGTTCCATATCCGCTCTTAACAAGCGGCTCTGCGATTTGTTTGAGTTGCTTTTTGTCTATAAAACCATTGCGATATGCGATTTCTTCTATACAACCAATTTTTAAGCCCTGGCGTTCTTCGATGACTTGCACAAATTGTCCTGCTTGCATCAACGAACTAAAGGTCCCGGTGTCTAACCATGCGGTTCCACGATCCAAAATGGCTACTTTCAATTTACCTTGTTTTAAATACGCTGCATTCACATCCGTGATTTCATATTCCCCACGCTCAGAAGGCTTTAGGTTTTTTGCAATCTCTACGACGGTATTATCGTAAAAATATAATCCAGGTACTGCAAAATTTGATTTTGGATTTTTGGGTTTTTCTTCAATTGAAACAGCCTTGTTTTCCTCATCAAATTCAACTACGCCATAGCGTTCCGGGTCGCTTACGTGATATGCGAATACAATCCCACCTTTTGGGTTAAGGTTCCCACTTAACAAGGAATGAAGCCCTTGACCATAAAATATATTATCTCCAAGGATTAAAGCCACCTTGTCTTTACCAATGAACTTTTCCCCAATCACAAAAGCTTGTGCCAAGCCATTAGGGACTTCTTGCACCGCATATTCAAATCGACATCCCAACCTGCTTCCGTCACCTAGCAGTTTTTCAAAATGCGGTAAATCATGCGGGGTAGAAATAATTAGAATCTCTTGAATGCCAGCACTCATTAAGGTGCTCAGTGGATAATAAATCATCGGTTTATCGTAAACCGGCATGAGTTGCTTTGATACCGCTAAGGTAAGTGGGTGAAGTCGAGTGCCAGACCCTCCTGCTAAAATGATTCCTTTCATGCGAAATGACTTTGGTTGCTCAAAGATAGGGAAGTGGGATGGTCAAACCAAACTATAGCCATCGAAACATGTCGTCGAACATGCGCTTTCCCCAAGGCGTATTTCCGTAGTCTTTTTCTAGTTTCTCTCGAAGCTCTTTCAAGCTAAATAATTTGTTTTTACCGATTTCTACACCCAAGACTTCTGGTTTTGGTCCAACCGAGAAATCAACTTTATCCGCAAAATATATGATTCCTCCATCCTCTGTTGCAATCCCAAGTATGGTACCCGGCAAACCACAAAAACCTTCCGGCCCGATCGATGGCAGGATATTGGGGGCATACCACGCATAAATTCGCGTGGAATCGTTTTTTTCATAAATCGCTTTGCGGCAATTAAATCCACAAATGGTGCGCTTACTGTCTGTGATTTTCCAAGAACGCACAGGCAGCGAATCTTTTACGTAAACCGATGTACCAAAGAATTGAAATATAGTTAGCTGCTTATTCGGATTTAAATATTGATAATACTCATTCTTGGACGTTAACCATGCCATGTCATCGGCTGTAGCAGGAGGCAGGTATTTAAATACAGATATCGTATCGTTAAATGCTAAACTGAATCGATCGTTTTTAATTTTATTATCTTCCGTTACAAAACGTTTCATCCGCTGATCGGTAAACCGTTTCTGTAGGTTAGTCCTACGGGTGTAATAAATAGTCCCTTCCGAGTAAAACTGAGCGAATCCGATGGAGTCTACCCAGATGAAAAGCCCTATTAAAAGTA
>JBEIDV010000127.1:0-5743 GCA_040383285.1 Crocinitomicaceae bacterium
ACTCTCAGACAATTGGACTTTAGGACTCAAGGACTTTTGCATTCTCTTAATATCCTAATGTCTTTACGTCTTAACATCTTTTTGGACACAAGGACATCAGGACACAAGGACACAAGGACATCAGGACACAAGGACACAAGGACTTTAGGACTTTAGGACTTCAGGATTTTAGGACTCAAGGACTTTAGGACTCTCAGACAATTGGACTTTAGAACTCTCAGACAATTGGACTTTAGGACTCAAGGACTTTTGCATTCTCTTAATATCCTAATGTCTTTACGTCTTAACATCTTAATGTCTTAATATCTTTTTGGACTTTAGGACATCAGGACACAAGGACTTTAGGACTTTAGGATTCAAGGACTTTAGGACTCAAGGACTTTTGCATTCTCTTAATATCCTAACGTCTTAATATCTTAATGTCCTAACGTCTTAACATCCTCTCTAACTACTTAACCCGATTAAAAGCCATTGCTTTGAGCATCCATTTGGGAAGGAACTTACCCGCTGGGCGATTTTTTAGATTAATGTACCAACCCAGTTTTTTGATTACGGGAACTTTGTGAGTTTCAACAAATTCGATCCATGCGCCATCGGGATCTTCGATGTACGAGAATCTACCGCCTGCTTCACCCATATCAAAGGTATCCGAGCTGTCTACGGTAAATGGAAAGCCTGCGTTTTCGCATCGTGTTTTTAATTCATCCATTCCCTGGATATCAAAACACAAATGGATAAAGCCCCAATCTCCCCAAAAACGGTTTTCAAAGATGCGTTTTACGTCGCTACGATCCATGGATTGCACCAATTCAATCGAGGTTGGTCCAAGCAGTTTTGCAAAAGGTCCTTTTCTGTCTTCCCGGTGAATTAGGCGTACTCTTCTAAAAACACCAGTGGACAAGGCGCCTAAATCATCGAAAGACCGTGTTTCATCATATACGATGGATTCATATCCGAGGACGTCTTGGTATAACTTAAGCGATGCTTCCATATCGGAAACACCAATGATACTTCCTGCCACACCGCCACAATGCGATGGATGTCCTGTGTTGCTAAACCAACCAAGCCCCTGCACCACTTGAAAAACATTACCATTTGGGTCCTCAACAAAGAATGCCAAGGTTCCATCTGGCGTAGCCGTAGGTTCATTGAGTACCTTAGCTCCTTTCGATTTCATGTGCTTATAGGATTCACGCACATTTCTGGATTTAATTTTACACGAGAATAAGCCTAGATCGCCCAGTTTTATCTGAAAGGTTGGTTTCTCTGTGTTTCTGCTGGTAAATTGCCAAATCTCGAATCCACCACCACTGTCCATGCTAAGCGCGAGTGTTGCCGTACGTGCGTGAACTACTCCACCGGTATACTTAGTCATCAAGGGTGCTTCGGCAGCCTCTTCAAAAATTCGAACATCTACCCCAAACATGGTTCGATACCAGGCCCATATTTCTTGGACATTCGGCACGCCGATTCCCATTTGTTGTATACCGCAGATAATTGGTTTCATTCAATAAATTTTATGCAAAATTAATTTTTCTAGCGAACTGCACGCTCATTGAATAGCACATAGCCGAAGCTCACTTGGAAATTGAGTGGAATCGCTTGTAAAGGAAAATAATTCAAGGTCGCACGAATTGGTCCCAACGGCGTATGGTATAACAAACTGGTAGAAGCCAACCAAGTACTCCCTTTGAATGGTTTAGAGTACTTCATACTCCCATCATTAAATTGCTGTAAGATTAAAAATGGTTGGTAATAATATGCATCTAATCGATATTCTAGGCCTTTGAAAATAGGAACCACCAAGTTGGCTCCTATGGCAATAAACTGAGGAGAACGGTATTCCTTAAAGAAATATGTTTCTAAATCTGGTATCACATTTAATGTCGGCATTGATAATAAACTTGCGGTATAGTTTGAAAATAAAGACTGTGAATTGAACATTGCTTTAGCATGAGCTCCTAGATGAAGATGTGGTTTGGTTAAAAAATAATATTGTCCTTCGACGTTAAGATTCAACCAATCGTGCTGATTATTAACTGTGCTATCAAAAAGGGCCGTTGACCCAGGGACTGTTGTTTCAAGTGCGGTGATGTATTTAATTTTCATGGTGAAAAAATGACCTTCACTTGCAAATTGTTTTCTATTTAGGGTATTATCCGTCATCTCATAGGAAATTAAACTTCCCTTCAAATGGGTTTCATCCGTGGTATCAATACTTAAAAAATTTTGTGTTTGATAGTAATCGTCCTCCAAATTAAACCAACGCACATCCAACACTCCTTTTGAGTTGTTTAAAATTGGGTGTTTGAGTTTAAGGCCTAAGTACATTTCATTTTGAACTAAAAATGAAGGTTTAACATCCTCAAAAAATGTGGCAAAACTCCGAAAGTAATCCCAACGATTCATTACAAAATAGCTAGATGCTGCTAGGGGAAATACACTAGGAAAATCAATCATAGCCTCTCCCTTTACTGACCCATAAAATTTACCAAAATAACTCTCTGCATGGAGGATCATCGCTGAACGCCCCATGCTCCGATATGTGAGCCCTAAAAACCCTGTGTTAATTGGACGTGAGGATAAATGTCCCCCAACCTCCAATCGCAATGGCGGGGCTTTTCTAACATATAAGTCTAAATCAAAACTACTATCAGCGTTTGAAGACAATGTTGGATATAAATAATCAATCTGTTGAGCTGCATACAAGCGATAATATCTGTTTTCAAATTGTTTCCAAGTGAGTGCTTGTTGTGTCCGAGACTTCATCAAGGAATGACTCACATAACTTGGCGATTTATTTTCATGAAATGAAATATTAATCTCTGAAATCAGCTTCGACTCAACATTGCACTTCAATTCATCCCTTCGCTGTTTTAACAAGGCAGTATCTGCGCGCATTGAAATAATTCTTTTCAAAGAATCCATAAGCCTCATCGTTTCAAAATACCCGCTATCAATGGCTTGTTGAACTTTAGAAAAATCAAAGGTACCTACATTACTTTTTGGTTGAATCAATATCCCTTGTGTACAGGGTAAGGAATAATCCGTGGGGGTTCTTGTCATATGATCCAACAAGCCAATAAAATTATGCTCATCCGGCAAAGCCCCATTATCTGCAACATTACTCCCAATAATAAAGTCAGGGTTAAATTCATTGTAAAGTACATTGACCGGAAAATTATTATACAATCCCCCATCAAAATAAATGATATCATCAATTTTTATCGGGTTAATATACAAGGGGTAAGTCATTGAAGCCCTTACCGCAGCATTTAAATTTCCAGATTCAAAAACTACACTTTTCTTATGTATTACATCACTTGCTACGCATCGAAATGGCACCAATAACTGATTAAAATCTTTCCCAACCAAGGCGCCAGTTGCACCCATGATTCTTAGCATTTCAATATCTAAAAACCTCGGACGAATTACATTCATTGGGATAGAGGTGGTTAATAACGAATCCGGGCTAAAAGGCAAATTTAACATGCTGGCATCGGGGTCACTTTCTCGATATAAATACCGACGGCCTGAAGGAATTGTACCTGTAGTCATCATTTGAAACGATGGGGATGTAGCATATGCCTCCATTTCTTTGGGTGTCCACCCGCAAGCATACATTGACCCAACTAAGGCACCGGCAGAAGTTCCACAGATGTAATCAATTGGGATTTGATTTTCTTCCAATGCTTTCAGCACACCTATATGCACTAAGCCTGTGGCTCCACCGCCACTCAAGACTACTCCAATTTTTTGTTGGGCATGGAATTGAAGCGAGACACCACATAAAAAAAAGAAAAATAAAATGGTGCGTATCCCCTTCAAAGTTTGTTCATTTGTACAAAAATACGCGCAATACAGTGTCAATGGCAAAACAGACAGCAGAAAGTGACAAAAAATTAACAATTACATTAAAATGTTTTTACGGTTTCGAGGATGTTCTCATGGAGGAACTCCAAGAATTAGGGTATACTGATTTAATCAAGGGGAATCGTGCGGTAACGTTAAAAGGAAGCTGGCGCGATGTTTACTATTTAAACTTGTACAGCCGCTGCGCAATTAATGTCTTAGTTGAAATCACCCGTTTTCCGTTTAGAAACGAAAAAGACATCTACGACGCCGCGCTCAGTGTAAATTGGTCTAAGTTGTTCCATGAACGAAATACCTTTGCGGTACGGGGCGCTATTCAAACCAAGAAAATACGCAATACGCACTATCCGTTCCTTTTGGTAAAAGATGCCGTGGTCGATCACTTTAAAGAATTGAATAAGGAACGTCCCTCGATTGATACCAAGCACCCGAAAGTTGGGCTTGACTTATATCTAACGGATTACGAAGGGGTAATATCCTTAAACACCAGTGGATTGCCTTTGTTTCAACGGGGATACCGTATTGCAACTGGGATTGCTCCGATTAATGAAGTGGTGGCTGCCTCCTTAATTCGATTATCGGGTTGGGACAGAAAACAAGCGTTTTACGACCCCTTTTGTGGCGCAGGAACCTTCTTAATTGAGGCGGCATTACTCGCAACGGGAATTCCATCAAACATCGAGCGCACACATTACGCGTTTAAGAATCTTAACACCTTCGACGCGAACGTTTGGCAAGAAATTATTGATCAAGCGCCACGCATCGTAAAAGAATTGCCATGTAAGATTGGAGGGTCTGATATTTCCGATGAAATGGTACTTAAAACACGTCGTAACCTCCGCGGTTTTTCATTCGGACGCTTTGTTTCTGTACAATCCCTAGACTTCAACTCCATAGAACCCAATCCGGACATTCAATTTTTGCTTTGCAATCCTCCCTATGATGAACGTATTAGCATCGAGGACGAAGCAATGTACCAACAACTGGGAACCTGGTTAAAGCATAAAATGCAGGGTATTCCGGCGTGGATTATTAGCAGCAACGAAGAAGGCTGGAAAGCCATTGGATTGAAACCAAGTAAAAAATACGATGTTTTCAATGGCGACATCCGCTGCAGTTTCAGACGATACGACACCTTTGCAGGAAGCAAGGCTGCTACACAAGAAAACGACACAAAAAAAGCGTAAGAAACTCTTACGCTTTATCAAATTATCATTTATTCTCGAGAATTCGCCTATCGTTGGCTAATTGGAACGTAGTTACGGTTCGTTTCTCCCGTATAAATTTGACGAGGACGTCCAATTGGCTCCTTGTTCTCTGTCATTTCTTTCCACTGTGCAATCCATCCTGGAAGTCGTCCAAGGGCAAACATTACGGTAAACATCTCAGTTGGAATTCCAAGCGCCTTGTAAATGATTCCTGAATAGAAATCTACGTTTGGATATAGGTTTCTTGCTTTGAAGTATTCATCCTCTAATGCTACTTGCTCTAATTTCTTAGCAATATCAAGTAAGGGATCATTAACTCCTAATTTGTTAAGTACTTCATCACACGCTTTTTTAATGATGCGTGCACGTGGATCAAAGTTCTTGTAAACACGGTGACCAAAGCCCATCAATCGGAACGGGTCTTCTTTATCTTTAGCTTTAGCTACCCATTTATCCACATTCCCACCATCGTTAGCAATTTGCTCTAACATTTCAATAACTTCTTGATTTGCACCCCCATGAAGCGGACCCCATAAGGCAGAAATTCCAGCTGAAATGGTAGAATACAAGTTAGCGTTTGAGGAACCCACGATTCTTACGGTAGACGTAGAACAGTTTTGTTCATGGTCAGCGTGAAGAATTAATAAGGTGTTTAATGCTGA
>JBEIDV010000128.1:0-5740 GCA_040383285.1 Crocinitomicaceae bacterium
AATGAAACATCATCAGGTGCAGGTGTTGCTTCACGGTCCTCAAATTGCTAAGTATACCGTGAATGTTCAAGGCTTGAACGTGCTAGGAATCGTGAAAACTGAGAATCCGAACTATCTTTTTGTTACGGTGGAAACGCAAGACAGAAATGCTGGAACCTATCCAATTACCTTAACCAATACCATGAATAAGGAAGTTGCGCGCTTTGATTTTAAATTGGAAGAACGCATTTACCAATCAGCGCTTCGTCAAGGATTTTCAACCAAGGATGTGATCTATCTGTTAATGCCCGATCGTTTTGCGAACCTTATCACAGGTCAAGATACCTTTCCGGGAATGACAGAGCCGGGAAATCGTTCGTTACCTGGAGGTCGTCATGGGGGTGACATCGGGGGAATTATGGAGCACTTGGACTATATTAAAGAATTAGGTGCAACGACGATTTGGACAACCCCCTTATTGGAGGATAATGAACCTACCTATTCTTATCACGGCTATGCCCAATCCGATTTGTATAAGGTAGATCCCCGCTATGGAACCAATTCTTGGTTCAAGGAATTGGTATTGGAATCCCACCGACGAGGCCTCAAAGTGATTAAAGATGAAGTGCCCAACCATTGGTCAAGTAAGCATTGGATGATTAAAGACCTCCCTACTAAAACGTGGATTCATCAGTTTGATCAATTTACTAGATCGTCCTACCGCACCAGCACCCAAATGGATCCGTATGCTGCCCCATCTGATCATTCCGCGTCCGCAGATGGTTGGTTTGATACCTCCATGCCAGATATGAATCAGTCCAATCCATTGCTCTTAACCTACTTAATTCAAAATACCATTTGGTGGGTGGAATATGCGTGTTTGGATGGCTTGCGGGTTGATACCTATTCCTATAACGATAAGGAAGCGATTGCTACATGGACCAAGGCCATTATGGAGGAATATCCCTATTTTAATATAGTCGGTGAGGTTTGGTTGCATAATCAAGCACAAATTTCGTATTGGCAAAAAGACAGTAAAATCGGGGCCTTGGATTCGTATAACAGTGGCCTGCCCGCTGTCATGGATTTCACCTTACACGATGCAATCATGCAAGCGTTCAATGAACGGAATCAAGGGTGGGATCAAGGAATGGCCCGTATTTATGAGAATTTCGTGAATGATTTTGTCTATGAAAATCC
Source organism: Crocinitomicaceae bacterium (assembly GCA_040383285.1). GTDB lineage: Bacteria > Bacteroidota > Bacteroidia > Flavobacteriales_D > Crocinitomicaceae > UBA952. The sequence continues at coordinate 1,180 of JBEIDV010000128.1, forward strand.
CAACAATATGTTGGTGTTTATGGAAAATCACGATACCAAGCGCTTCAATGAATATTGTCCGAACCTGGCCGATTATAAACTAGCACTTACCTTAATTGCCACTACGCGAGGCATTCCACAAATCTATTATGGTTCTGAAATTGGCATGAAGGGCTCAAAAGATGCAGGGGACGCCGACATCCGTAGAGATTTTCCGGGCGGGTGGGATACCGATACACTGACGGCATTTTATGCGCAAGATGACGTCCGTAAACGCTCAAAATTTGGTCGAACTCCAGAACAGGAAGCCTATTTTCAATTTACCAAAAAGGTACTCAATTGGCGTAAAAACCAAGCCGTAATTCATGAAGGAACCCTAGTACAGTATGTCCCGGAGAATAACGTGTATGTTTATTTTAGAATCCTAGGAGAAAAGAAAATCATGGTTGTGCTGAATAATTCTATGGATGCTCAATCCATTGCAACGAGTCGTTTTGTTGATGTCCTGGATAAATTTTCTATTCGGGCAGTTCCCCTAAAAAAAGAGGTGTTAACCGACACTTTCATTGACATGTCGCAGAAATCTTTAACCATCTCAGGAAAAACAGCATGGATCATCGAATTGTAGCTAAGGTCTTAGTCCTCGTATTTTTTTCATGGATTAATGCTAAGGGGTGGAGTCAAAATCCGACACGTCAATTTAAGAGCATTACTTCAATTCCTGCGGGAATTAAAGTCTCCGTCTCGGATGGGGAGTACATTTTTCGATCCTATGGTCCGAGCATTATCGAAACCACCTTTATCCCGAACGGTCAAAAGCATGAAGCCAACTCTCATACGGTAGAAAAAAAACCGGATGAAAATTTATTTACTTGGGCAGCAACCTCCAATGCCTTGATTCCTCCCTTTATTGATATTTATCACAAAGAAGATCGGGATAAGAAAATGAATCCTGTTATTTTAATTCAAACGAATCCGTTTAAAATCACCTATTGGCACAAAGGTAAATACTTGCTGTCTGAACGTTGGGGATATGATGTGGATTCGAGCATGGAAAAGATTCAGTTTAATTTGAGTCAAGGAGAAAAGTTATTCGGAACTGGAAATCGGGTCCTTGGAATGGACCGAAGAGGGTATAGGTTACCGCTATACAATAAGGCGCACTACGGGTATGAAACGCATTCAGAACAGATGAACTACTGCATGCCCTTGGTGATTTCAGATCGGCTTTATGCCTTGCACTTTGATAATTCGTACACCGGTTTTCTAGACCTAGATTCGAAAAAAGACAGCAGCCTGACCTACGAAACAACAGGTGGAAGAAAAACCTATCAGGTAATCGCAGCGGATAATTGGAAAGAATTAGTGACATCGTATACCAGTTTGACCGGAAGACAACCCCTCCCTCCGCGTTGGACCTTTGGTAATTTTGCGAGCCGTTTTGGGTACCATTCGGAGCAAGAAGCACGATCCGTGGTGTCGAAGTTCAAAGCCGATAGCATTCCATTAGATGCCATAGTATTTGATTTATATTGGTTTGGCACAACCATCCAAGGCACCTTAGGGAATTTTGAATTCCACAGGGACAGCTTTCCTAATCCGAAACAAATGATCTCCGATTTTAAAAGCAATGGGGTCAAAACGGTATTGATCACTGAGCCGTTTATTTTAACCACTTCGCGCACCTGGGAGGAAACCAAAGCCAAAAAATTGTTGTGCACAGACGTGACGGGTGAAAAGCCTTTTACTTATGATTTTTATTTTGGAAATACGGGATTATTGGATATCTACAAGCCAGAAACCAAGCAGTGGTTTTGGGATATCTACAAAGGCTTAATCGACATGGGGGTAGAAGGAATTTGGGGGGATTTAGGAGAGCCCGAGGTGCATCCCGATGAGTTGTATCACGTGGTGGGTAAAGCCAATCGAGTGCATAACATCTATGGTCATGATTGGGCTAGGTTGATTCAAGAAGGGTATAATACAAGCTATCCAAACAAGCGTCCCTTTATTTTGATGAGGTCCGGATATTCAGGTTCGCAGCGGTTTGGAATGATCCCATGGACTGGGGATGTGAATCGCACCTGGGGCGGATTAAAACCTCAAGTGGAGCTTACCCTGCAGGCAGGATTGCAAGGAATTGGATACCTACATTCCGACCTTGGTGGCTTTGGTGGAGCGAATGATGATCCCGAACTGTATGTTCGTTGGTTACAATATGGGGTGTTTCAACCGGTTTTTCGTCCGCATGCGCAAGAGGAAGTGGCCAGTGAAGCGATTTTCAAAGATCCTGAAACCAAAGCGTTGGCCAAGCAAGCCATTGAGTGGCGCTATCGCTTACTTCCATATAACTATACCCTGGCGTATGAGAATGCAACGACTGGAATTCCATTGATGCGCCCTGTATTCATGGAATATCCCCAACGTAAAGAGTATTTGGATCGTACCGATTGCTACCTCTGGGGTCCCGACATATTCGTAGTGCCCGTGACAGAAAAAGGTCAACAAGTGGCTAAAATCGATTTTCCATCGGCAAATCCTTGGTTTAATTTATTTACAGACGAACGTATTGTTCCACTTCAATTTGTATCTATGGCTCGCTGTTTTTGGGGATCCCGAATGGAACTGGTTTGGAATGAATCCACCCTTGATTCCTTGACCATGGATCAAATTCCGGTATTTGTTAAAGCCGGTGCGTTCATCCCGATGGCAAAAAAAGGCATACAGTCTACCGAGGAGTATTCTGTAAATAATGTGGAGGTACATTTCTATTACGATCCTACGGTTTCTGCCTCTAAAGGGAAGTTATTCGAAGATGATGGGACTTCACGACAAGATTTTGATGGGGATTGTTTCACCTTATTCGAATTTGACTACCTTAAAAAGTCAAGGAGAAATTCCTTAATTAACGTGAACACTAACAGTCCGTTTTGCAAACCATTTAGTCCAGGAGTTACGCTGGTCATCCACAATGTATCTGAAGCACCTCGAATTGTTAGTAGGACCAATGATCAATTGCTAGGAGAAGACACCAAGATAACTTTTGACTCAACAACGAAAACGGCACGCCTACTTTATAAACTGGAGGATGGTAACGAATTGAAAATCAAATTCCAATAATTTTCTTTGTGTCATAATGACATTTTGAAAAAAAAAGTATATTTGAAAGCACTTTAATTAAAAACTAACAACAATTTAAGAGATTATGAATAGACAATTATTTAGTAAATCTTTTTCCTTGATTTTAATGTTGGCCTTGTCCGTCCTCGGATTTGCGCAAACAGGTAAAATTAATGGGGTAATTGAAGACCCCAAAGGAAATAAGTTAAGCGATGTGAAAGTTCTAGCAGATGGACCAACGAAAGGAGTTGCCTTTTCTGATGTGAATGGAGCCTATGAAATCACCGGATTAGCGGATGGAAGTTATGTGTTGACCTTGCGTTTGATTGGATTAGAAGATCTGACCCTAGACGTGGCAATTTCAGGTGGAGGAACCGTTACAAAGAACCTGGTTTTTGGCGATAATCAGAAAGCATCCGATGAGGTGGTTGTGATTGGTTATGGTACCACGAGAACTAAGGATTTAACCGGTGCTGCCACCATTATTAATGAGAAAAACTTTCTTAAGGGGTCCCTGGCTACACCAGAACAATTATTGATGGGTAAAGTCGCGGGATTAAAAGTTTCGTCGAATGATGGAGCGCCTGGTTCAGGGAGTACTTTACGCCTTCGTGGAGGTACATCCATTAATGCGAGTAATGATCCACTCATTGTCGTTGATGGAGTTCCCTTAGACAATGGAGGTATTTCAGGTGCAGCTAATCCGTTGTCTTTAATTAATCCGAACGACATTGAGTCGTTTGTGGTATTGAAAGATGCATCGGCTACCGCGATTTATGGTTCACGTGCTGCAAACGGGGTGATTATCATTACTACGAAAAAAGGGTCTGCAACTCAAAACCAAGTGAAGGTGGTATTGGATTCAAAAACATCCTTGTCTACCATTGCGAAATATGCGGATGTACTCACCGGAGATTCCTTGCGCGCACTCATTAACCGTAAAGGAACTGCTGCGCAAAAGGCCCTTCTAGGAATAGCAAATACTGACTGGCAACGCGAAGTATTTAGAAATGCAATTGTTGCTGATAATAACATTTCAATTACCGGAGGCATTAAAGGATTACCGTATCGCTTGTCTGTAGGTAATCGTAATGAAAACGGTTTGTTGAAGCGTGATAATATGAATCGAACTTCCTTGAGTTTAAACATGACACCAAGCTTTTTAGACGGGGCCCTTCAACTGGAGGTGAATCAAAAATTAGTTCAATCGCGCGCATTCTTTGCGAACCGCGGTGCTTTAGGAGCAGCTTTCTTTGACCCAACTCAACCGGTTTATTCTGGAAACGATACACAGTATGGTGGATATTTTGAATGGATTGACAACAACAAACCAAACACCCTTTCCGGAAGAAATCCACTGGGTTTAATCATGCAGTCGGAAGACCGAAGTGTGGTTAATCGCTACATCGGTAATGCAAAGGTGAGCTACAAAATGCCGTTTTTACCGCAGCTTAAAGCGGTG
>JBEIDV010000129.1:0-5641 GCA_040383285.1 Crocinitomicaceae bacterium
CTTGGACGGTAACTATTCTTCCATTTTTGTTTGGTGGGATAAAATTTTTAAAACTGAATTACCGGATTGATATGCGTTTTTTAGGATTTTTACTCTTGGCTTTTTTGTTTTTGTCTATTAGTCCAATTGAAACGAAACGAAAAGAATTTAACCTAACTGTCAAGGTTACCGGAATTGTTGGGACAAAAGGATCCATTGAAGTTGGGTTATTTGATGATCCGTCAAAATACGCCGAGGTCGGAGGTACGTGTCGCAAAATTCGTAAGAAAACTACCGGCAGCGAAGTGAGCTGTACCTTCTATAATTTGCCAGAAAAGAAATACGGAGTTTGTATTTATCACGATGAAAACAACAACGATAAATGCGATAAGAATTTCTTTGGAATTCCAACTGAAGGATATGGCTTCTCGAATAATAAAAAACCGGTGTTATCTGTTCCTTCCTTTGAGGAGTGTTCGGTAAATCTAACATCAGATAAATCCATATCCATTAAAGTATTGTACTAGTAACTTTTCGCTTACTTGTTCGTCCTTTGAATAATGAGTCGTGTGTTATATAATGAATGGGTCGACAGCTTTGCCGATGGAATCTATCGCTTCGCGTTGAAAAATACACGGGATTCCGAACAGGCAAAAGACCTTGTTCAAGATGCATTTGAAAAACTTTGGATAAAGAAAGATCAGATTGACCCAAGTAAAGCCAAAGCCTATTTGTTTCAAATCGTTAGCAATGCACTCATTGACCGTGCCCGAAGAGCCAAATTAAGCGCCACCTTTCGTGAGCACCTTTCGACGAGTGATTCCCTGGTGTTTACTGAATCTATTGATTTAAAGAAGACGCTTGATGAAGCGATTGCTAAATTGCCAGATATCCAACGCCATGTGGTCCTCTTAAGAGACTATGAAGGATATAGTTACGATGAAATAGGAGCGATTACCTCCCTTACCGAGCAACAGGTGAAAGTGTATATTTTTCGAGCGCGGCAAACGTTGCGTAGCTTGTTAGTTAACCCAGAATTAATCCTATGACCTATCAAAATATTCCAATAGAAGCGTGGTTCATAGAATTGTTCGATGGGACCTTGTCTGAAGAGGCAACACATGAGTTTTTAGCATTTTGCCTAATTAACAACATCGATGTCCCTGAGGATTTAACTACCCTTACGCCTAGTGAGGCTTTTCTTCAAACAAAAGATTTTTTGAGATTTCCTACGCATGAGTCGATTTTAAATGATCCAAAACAAGATTTACTTCTTTCCTACAAAGAAGGATTGTTGAATGCTTCTGATGCACAATGGGTTGAACAACAAATCGAAGCTAACAGGATATGGAAAACCTTACACACCGAATTTTCAGCCACCTATCTTTTGCCTGAGCCGTATGAGTTTCTTGAAAAAAAGGTATTGTACAAGTCGCAACCTGCCCGATGGTGGCTGACCGCCTCAATGGCTGCCGCTGCCGTATTTATTGGGTTGATGTTGTTCCTCTTTCCATTTAAATCCAATGATCCGGGAGTAAGTAAGCCTGCAAGTAAAGTCAAAGAAAAAACAATCTACCAAGCTCAATCCGCTCAACCGGATATTTCCTCGCCGACTAAAACATCAGAAGGTACCATGGATTTATCGGTGCCACCGCCGATTAAAGGAATTGTCATTTCTTCAAGCAGGGACTGCATCTTGCATCCGGATGAGTATACAAAGGATGAGATTACACCGATGCTAAGTAACGTCCAGATACCTATCGATTCGTTAGAAAGGCCAAGGGATGAATTAACTCAGTTAGAAGCACCTATGAATGGTGAAAAAACCTTGCGTACCTGGATAAAAGAACGTTTAATTGAACGTATTTTCAAGCGAGAAGACAATGCCTTGGTGTTGGAGCGCGAAACCAAATGGTTCAATCAGTCAATTGGGATTAAATATAAACGACACGAGGACCGCTCTATCTCACAAGTTAAATTGGGCCCCTTTATCATCGAATGGAATAAAAAAAATAAAAACAGTAACTTTTTATCCATGTTGCCGTCAAACCAGTAAATCACTACGTATGAATCGCATTTTACTTTTATTTCTTAGCATTTCTTCGCTTGCTTTTGGTCAAATCCGTGAGTCACGAAAAATCATTATCATTAATAATACCGACACAACAATTTTGTCAACCGATACAGAATCCATGGATTCCCTGATAGAAATTAATATGAAATCTATGTATGGCATCGGATCAGAAATTAATCACGGAACAAAAGATATGCGCGTTGAAGTTTTCATAGATTCAGTATTTAATGGAATGGACCGTTCGGTGCTTATTATGGAGGAACCCGCAGATACAATGCGCGTTAAAATGGGGAATAAACGTATTGTGGTAATCGAAAAGGAGATAAGTGGGGGGAAAGACAACCGTAAAATAATCATTGATGAAGACGTCACTGAACGAGAAAGACATAACGATGACGATTGGGATGATAATAACATGAACAGGGATTCAGATGGGATTATGTATGGAGGTGAACATGCGTCTTGGGCTGGATTTGGTATAGGATTGAATAGTTTTATGAATTCCAATGATCAGTTTGCTTCGGAATCCGATGCGCCATTTTTAGTACTCGACTACGCTAAAAGCTTGAATTTTCAATTTAATGTATGGGAGAAAAGATTTCCAATATATAAAGAATACGTGGGTGTTACTACGGGCCTTGGTTTTCAATGGAATCGGTATGGCTTAGAAAAGAATGTTGATGTGTTAGCTAACGCAGATTCAATCTATGCGCTGAATAACACAACGGTAAATTACAGCAAGAATGTCCTGCGATCTACCTACGTTCAAATCCCATTATTGCTTGAGTTTAATTCCAATAAAGATGAATCAAAGAATTGGCACCTAAGCCTTGGGGTAGTTGGTGGAGTTCGCATCGCATCCAGTTGGAAAACAAAATGGGAAGTTGACGGTAAACCGCTTAAAGCTAGAACCAAGGATGATTTCAATTTCAATTCGCTGTCTGCTAATGCGTATGCACAAATCGGATATGGGAACGTAGGGATTTTCGTACAATATGGCTTAACCAATGTGTTTCGAGCAGATAAAGGTCCCGAATTAAGTCCCGTTTCAGGTGGCTTAATTTTTAACTTTTAATGGTTATTTCATTTGGACTTCAAATACTTAATTAAGTAATAAACCGTAAAGTAACCAAACACTATTAGACCTACCCAACTGTAATATCCGTTCACAAAAGCTTTTGGATTAAAGTATAATATTAGAAGCGGTACACTCAAGAGAACGGCAAAGAAAATTAGTGAATTTAAATAACCTTTTGGCCCTTTGGTTTCCATCTTAGTTAAAAACGGATAAAACCAAATAACAAGCGCAAATATACTTGTAAAGATCGTGACGAGGAATAAAAGGAACAACCCTATTTCCTTAAAAATACTAGCATCTTTACCTATTGTTTTTGCAAGTTCAATGATCCAATACCAGCCTAATGAGCTAAGCACCGTTAATGCTAATGCACTTAGGTAGACAAAAATTCGCCATTTTTCCATATCTATTATTTAAAATCCGTGAATTGATTTGGTCTTTCCATTGTTTAAAATCAGGTCCGTCTCCAAATTAATTATTCCTTCCAACATTTGTTCAACTCTATTTCGCGGCTATATTTCGAGGAAATCCCAAACCGCTTTATAATGCTCATTTTTACACCCAACATCTTTGTTGTTTTTTACAAACGTAATACATCAGTCTTCATAATCCAAAGGTTTTGTTATTTTTGAAAACAACTCCTATGAAGCGCAGATCTTTTCTTAAATCCACGTTGGCCCTGTCTACCTTATCGGTTTTGCCAAATAAATTGAGTGCAGATAAGGAACTTAAGCCATCGCAAGCAGAACCACTCACTCCGTTGCGCCCCGCGCGATTAATCAAAGGAGATACCCTTGCGATTATGGGAATGGCTGGAGCAATGCGCGACCCAAAAATACTCAGCGGTTTTATCCAGATTATGGAACAACAAGGGTTTAATGTAAGCGTAGGACAGACGGTAAATAAAACATTCGGATATCTTTCCGGTTCAGATGAAGACCGGGCCAATGAGTTTAATGACTTTGTTTCAAGCCCCTTGATTAAAGCGATACTTTTTGTAAAAGGAGGCTGGGGTTGCGGCAGGGTGCTCGATAAAATAGATTATGAGCAACTCAAAAAGAATCCAAAAATAATCCTGGGATTCAGTGACATGACCAGCATGTTGAATGCAATTTATCAAAAGACGGGCTTAATTACATTTCATGGACCAGTAGGAAATTCAAGTTGGGAAAAATTTTCCCTGAATTCCTTTCAAGATATGGTTTGCCATGGTGGAGATTCTTTCCAAAAACCGGAGTTGCCCCAACTTCAATCGTTTTCTACTTGGCAAAGCGGTGAGGCCACGGGCGAGCTCATCGGGGGGAATCTTACGGTATTTTGTTCCTTGTTAGGAACGCCTTATTGGCCGTCATGCACCGGAAAAATTTTGTTCTTGGAAGAAACGCATGAAGAACCCTATCGCATCGATCGCATGCTTAATTCACTGCGCTTAGCGGGTGTGTTTGATGAGATTTCGGGTGTCATTTTCGGACAATTCAATGATTGCAATGCAGAGAAACCCCTAGAATCCTTCACCTTGGAAGAAGTTGTTCGCCATCAATTAAAAGGGTATTCTTTTCCTGTGATTTGGGGAGCTCCAATCGGTCATGTTAAGGACAAATGGACCTTGCCTATTGGCGCGCAAGTGCGTATAAAGGCGGAGGAGCTTTCGCTTAAACTTATGCACTCAGCGGTTAGCTGACTTCATTAATCCATCGTATATTTGCGTAGATTTAGTTTATGAATAAAGACTTACTTTTAAAGGCTTATTCTGTGATGTGTGATGCAAAGCATATTTCGGAAATATTAGAAGCAAATAAGGAAATAACAGCCAAGTATGTGCATGCAACGTCGCGTGGCCATGAAGCCGTTCAAATCGCGTTAGGGTTACAATTGGAACCAAGGGATTGGGTTTCACCGTACTACAGAGATGACAGTATCCTGTTGAGTATTGGGATGTCTCCGGAATCACTTTTTTTACAAGTATTCGCCAAAAAAACAGATCCGTTTTCCGGAGGAAGAACCTATTATTCGCACCCGTCACTTAAGGACAACGACAAGCCTAAAATTATTCATCAATCTTCGGCTACCGGCATGCAAGCGATTCCGACCACTGGAATAGCCTTAGGTCTGCAGTACAAGGAAAAAATGAACTTGCTGAATGAATCGGATTCCAAGGGAGTTGTTGTGTGTTCGCTTGGGGATGCATCTTGTACCGAAGGAGAAGTCTCAGAAGCCCTGCAGATGGCAACCCTCAAACAGCTTCCAATCATCTTTTTCGTGCAAGACAATGGTTGGGATATCTCAGCCAATGCCGCGGAAACAAGGGCGCAAAATATTGCAGAATATTGCAAAGGATTAAATGGATTAGAAATAGTTTCAGTAGATGGTTCTGATTTTGAAACGTGTTACCATGAACTCAATCGAATCATCGCCACGATTCGCACGGAACGCAGACCCTTTGTTTTTCATGCGAAGGTTCCCTTGCTCGGGCATCACACCTCGGGGGTAAGAAAAGAATGGTATCGCGA
>JBEIDV010000130.1:0-5451 GCA_040383285.1 Crocinitomicaceae bacterium
ATAGTTTGATTCTAATAAACTTTTTAAACACGTTCTTTGTGGTTTTACATTGAAAGGGTTGAAACGCGCTTAAATCGTTCGAAAATGTATTTTATCTTCCCAAATAGATTAAAAGTACAGAGATATCACTGGGTGAAACACCTGAAATCCGAGATGCTTGTCCAATGGTCACGGGTTGAATCTGTGTTAATTTCTCAACAGCTTCTGTGCTTAAACTTTTCAATTGGGCATAATTCAAATCCGAAGGAATTTGAACACGTTCCAATCGGTGCATTTTTTCAGCGATTTCTTCCTCACGTTCTATATATCCTTCATATTTGACTTGAATTTCGGTTTGAACCACCACATCCTCACCTATTTCGTTGTTTATCAATGTATTAGATAATAAATTTGATGCCTTGGTGAGCATATCCATGGTGACTCCTGGTCTCGTTAACACGCTCGATAATTTTACTTGCTGCGAAATTGGGGCAGAGTCCAGTTGAATTAAATGAGGGTTAATTTCTTGAGGAGTAATCCCTATGGATTTAAGTTCTTTTTTAAGCCATTGGGTTTGTTGCTCCTTTTTAATTACTTGATCGTGTTGTTCCGAGCTAATCAATCCCAAGGCTTTCGCTTTGGCGCTGAGTCTTAAATCCGCATTATCTTGTCGCAACAAAATTCTGTATTCCGCCCTGCTGGTAAACATACGGTAAGGTTCTTTCGTTCCTTTGGTCACTAGGTCATCGATTAACACGCCGATATATGCTTCGCTTCGTTGGAGTGTAAACGGATCCTTACCGTTCACAGCCAAGTGGGCATTTATGCCCGCCATCAGGCCTTGACATGCTGCTTCCTCATAACCTGTGGTGCCATTAATCTGTCCAGCAAAATACAGTCCATTAATTAATTTAGTTTCTAAGGTATGTTTCAGTTGCGTTGGTGGAAAATAATCGTATTCAATGGCATACCCCGGTCTAAATAACTTAGCGTGTTCAAAACCAGGAATTGACTTTATCGCATTTACTTGCACATCTTCTGGTAAGGAGGTACTGAACCCATTCACATAGATTTCAACGGTATTCCAACCCTCGGGCTCCACAAAAATTTGATGCCGATCGCGATCCGCAAAGCGATTAATTTTATCCTCAATGCTTGGACAATACCTTGGACCTGTACTTTTTATTGCCCCATTAAACATTGGCGATCGATCAAACCCAAGCCGTAACTTATCGTGTGTTTCGGGATTGGTATAGGTGATATAACAAGGTAATTGATGAGCCAAAGCATTGGTGTCCCAATAACTAAATTTAGAGGGGTTTTCATCGCCGTGTTGGATTTCCATTTTAGTATAATCCAAACTTCTACCATCTACTCGAGGCGGTGTTCCAGTCTTCATTCTGCCAGACTCAAACCCTAACGAAATCAGGTCTTCGGTTATTCCTGTAGATGCCCGCTCGGCAGCTCTTCCACCACCAAATTGTTTTTCTCCTAGGTGAATAATTCCATTAAGAAAGGTTCCATTTGTTAGTACAACAGCCCGACTATAAATGTTTATACCTAGACTTGTTTTAACACCAACAACCTTATTATCTTCTACAATAATACCCGTTCCCATATCTTGCCAGAAATCAACATTCGGATTTTGTTCCAAGAGGTAACGCCATTCTGCAGCAAACATCATGCGATCGTTCTGTGTTCTTGGCGACCACATCGCAGGACCTTTAGAAAGGTTTAACATTCTAAATTGCAAGGCACTTTTATCACTAACTATCCCAGAACCACCACCCAAGGCATCTATTTCACGAACGATTTGTCCTTTAGCGACACCACCCATTGCTGGGTTACAACTCATTTGAGCTATGGTGTTCATATTCATAGTAAGCAACAAGACCTTACTACCCATCTTGGCGGCGGCATTTGCGGCTTCACACCCGGCATGACCCGCACCAACTACAATAACGTCATAGGTATCTAACATGGTAAAATTGAATCATTGTTTCACGTGAAACAATTTATTTAAATAGTAGTTCTCTTTCTCGCGCATGAGTAAACAATCTGCATCTGTTTTATCGTTATACCCCACTAAATGAAGCACGCCGTGATAACATACACGGTGTAATTCCTCTGTAAATGGAACTTCTAATTGTTTAGCGTTATCAAGAATTCTATCCGTAGAAACAAACAAATCGCCGCTTAGCGTTTTTCCATCATTGTAGTTAAACGTAATAATATCCGTAAAATAATCATGGGACAAATGCTGCTTATTCAGCTCAAGTAGCTCTTCGTCTGTACAGAAAATAATCGTAATTTCTCCTAAATCACACCCTTCGGTTTCCACCAACACAGGAAGGGTTTTAACCAAAGAGTCTAAAGGAAGTCCAGGAATTTCGTTCGAGTAATAATCAACTGAAATCATCGACGAAAACAAACATTTACCACGGTACCATTTTCATCATAACTAACTTCATCAGATAAGTTCTTCATAAGAAAAATACCACGTCCATTTTCTTTTAATAGATTCTCTGGTGCTGTCGGATCTGGAATTATTTCAGGGTCAAACCCTGTTCCTTGGTCCTTGACAGAAAAACACACCCATTCTTCATTGTTGTGAACTCCAACATGTACGGATAAAGTCGCATCTAACTTATTCCCGTGGATGATGGCATTATTTACTGCCTCAGTAACAGCTATAAGTATGTTTCCGTAAGCATCCTCGCTTAGCGATAATTCCGCACAAGCAACATCAATTAAACCTTCTACATCCGTTATAGACGCTGGCGTAGAAGGCAAGGTTACTTCATGTATTAATTGTAATTGATGTTTCATGCTATAAATTTAATCAACTAAATTAAAATAAGTCTCAGCCTTCGCTTTGTAGTAGATACTGAACGCAGGGTCTACCACACGAAGCATTTCAACTTGCTTTAATTTATCCCGATTGTACGTCTTAATCTCAATAAGGTTACTCTTAATTTGATCAATGCCCGATTTAGATTCTCTTTTATCCTCAAACCCTCGTTCCATCATTGCTTTTTCACTTTCCAGTAAGCGTGTCATAATATCCTTTTGTCGATTAATCATCTCCGGAGTAAAATTCTTATTGATCAAGTCTTTCTCTTGTTGTTCCAACTCTTTTAATAAAGGATTCAACTGATTACCCTTCCCTTTACCATCTTTATTCAGTTCATTTTTTAATTGTTCCAAACGTTGACGAATAGCTGTTTGTTCAGCCGCCATTTTTGCGATTTCTTTATTACCTAATCCCAACATATTCATTCCTGATTGTCCCGGTTTCATACCCGGACTATCACCCTCTTTGTCGCCCGGTTTTTTTCCTCCAGGATTTTGGCCTTTCTGCATTTTTTCCAATTGCTTCTTAAGCATTTCTTTCATATCTCCTGGCGACATATTATTTCCTGGTTTAGGTTTTCCATTACCCGGTTTACTGCAACTTCCGCTGCTCTGCATTTGAGACTGCATCTGTGATTGCATTTGCTGTAAGGCCTCATTGAGTAACAAGGCTAAATTATTATATGCAGTCATGACTTGCTGCTCACTTTTCATTATATCCTGCTTCCGATGGTCATCAATGGCATCAACGGCCGCGTTTTGTGAGAAATTAATGTCAGCTAATTCTTTATCTACAAAAGATGCAATTTTTGGTTGGCGTTTTGCTAGTGCGAGTAAACTATCGCTTACTGTTTTAGTATCGGTATTAATTCGAATTTGTTCGCGACCTAATTTCTTGTACTTTGGATCCGTAGTATTCACTTTAATAAACTTACCAATGAGCGCTTCTTGATCAAAACTAAGTATCATTAAACTCTCTAAAATTCGTCGAACCAATTCCATGTCCTCCTCTTCCTGCTGCTGATTGGATTCCTGTTGTTGTTGATCCAACATATCCGCTAACTGCTCCATTTGATCTGCTGCTTGCTGCTGGGATTCTTGAGATTTACCTTTCTTGCCACTTTTAACCCCTTCTGAAGCATTTTTAAGCTCATTATCAATAGATTCTTCCAAGGTCTTAGAATCTTCTAAATTTAAGGGGCTTTCTAATTCTTTATTCAAGGCTTTAGCCTCTTCTAATTTCTTTTGAATTTCATCGAATCGTTTATTGATCTCCTCCTGTTTTTTATCCGCTTCTTCTTTACTGATTTTATCCGAAGCCATATCCTTTTTAAGCGCTTCTTGGTCCGCAGCATTCTCCTTGAGTTCTTTCTCTATATCATCTATCTTCTCGTTCACTTGCAACTTCTTTAGCATTTCCAAGGTGCGATCTAATTGCTTATTCATATTCTCTGCTTGCTGGTCCAATTTATTCATTTCCTTTTGAATCTCTTGGTCGGCCCGTTCATTGAATAATTTCTCTAAGTCTTCAAGTAATTTTTTTAACTCATCATCCATCACCTCTTCCAACAATTTTTCAATCATTTCTTGCTTTTCTAATAAGGCTTTATCTATTTCCGAAAGTTGATTCTTTTCTTGTGTCGTTTGCTCAAGTTGATCTTTTATCTGCTGAAGCTCATTCGCTAAGGACTTTTGTTCTTCTTGCAGTTGTTTTAACTGTTGCTTATTATTCCAATCATTTGATTTAGAATTAGTTAAATCTTTTTTAAGTTTATCAACAGACTTTTCAAACTCTTTTGTTTTGGATAAAATCCGTTCTAAATCTTGCTTTGTTTGGGCTTGTTGTTCATCCCGTTGCTCGTTTAATTCTTTGAGATCTGGTAATTGATACTGCCCCACATAGCTTTTCGTACTCTTACTACCGTTCACACCATCGTTATCCGATACCGTAAAAAAGTATTCGATTTTGTCTTCTAACTTTACCTCTTCGAGACGAAAATCCACAGCAAAAGAAAAGTTACTTCGTGTTCCAGACTCAAATGAAACAGGTAATTTCCGGTTCTTAATCGACTTTCCATTACGCAGTATTGAATAATTAAAAGTTAAGGCAGATAAGCCGTAATCATCACCAATTTGACCACTGAAAAAGCGCAATCCCTCTTGTATGGAGTCTGTTGATTCACCAACCTGAATGCTTGGATGTGCGTCTTTAATCACAGCGATTTGAAAGGCCGATGAATCTACTTTATGTGAAAATAAGTTGGCTAAACGTATGGTTAATTTCTGCGTATTTCTTGCTTTCAGCTTATAAGTAAACGAGGAATTATTAAAAGTTTTTATTTCCTTAGCATGCTGAATTTCAATCCGTTCTGTATTTTTAGTGGATCCGCTCCACATTAATTGACTTCCTTCTGGAACGGTAATATCGCCAACATTTTGAATGACCTCGTCTTTCTTATTTAAATACGACGGATAGTGAATTTTAAGAGATACCTTGCCTAACAAGCTTTTACCTGTTATGTTGTACTTATATTCCTTACTCTCATAACCGTTTGCTTCAAAATAAAAAGTTCCGCTTGTTTTTACTTTTTTCAGGACGAAATCATACCTGTTTTTTAA
>JBEIDV010000131.1:0-5408 GCA_040383285.1 Crocinitomicaceae bacterium
TTCTTGTTTCCACAGTCCTAAAATCCTAAAGTCCAAGAAGACACTAAGACGTTAAGATATTAGGATATTAAGACATTAGGAGAATACAAAATCCATTTGTCTGAGAGTCCAAAAGTCTTTAAGTCCTGAAGTCTTTAAGTCCTTGTGTCCTAAAGTCCTAAAATCCTGATATCCTTGAGACTAATTTTTCACTACTTTTAAGCTATGAAATGGATATCACTTATCAGTCTGGTGCTATTGGTCAGTTGTGCTAAAAACACCTCATGTACTTCAGCAAGTAAAGGGAAGTTAAAGAATCTCACCGGACTTGATGGGTGTGGATGGGTAATTGAAGCGAACGGTAAAACCTATGAACCCATCAATCTAGGTGAGTTTGATAGTAGTTTATTGGTTGAAAATCAACACATATTTTTTAGCTATAATTCTTTTTCAGGTGGATCAATTTGCATGGTGGGTGAAACCATTCAATTAACCTGCGTTGAAAAGCGGTAACTTTAATTTTATTCCCCAATGAAACCACTTCTTTATGGCATTTTAATGATTGTTTCCGTAGCGTCATGTCAAACTAAGGAATCCGCTGAACCCTCAAAAAGTATTGAAAAAACCGAGGTAAAAGAACCTATATCTTGGATCATTCCCACAGGAAAAACCATTGAAACACGCTTCAATACACCGGAAGGTTTTACCCGAATCAACTCAGAAGGCAGTTCTTTTGAATTGTATTTAAGAAATCTACCGCTCAAAGCGGATGGTGCAGCAGTTTTGGACTACAATGGAAAGGTCAAGCCTAATTACCAAACCTATCTGGCGGTTGTGGATCTTCCTATTGGAAAAAAAGACTTGCATCAATGCGCGGATGCCATTATGCGCCTTCGGGCAGATTACCTCTTTAGTCAATCAAGATTCAAAGAGATTTCGTTTCGACAAGCAAGTGGTAAAACCCTTTCCTATAACACATGGTTAGCCGGAAGAACACCAGACAAAACCAATCTTTGGACGTATTTAGAAACAGTGTTTAACACAGCAAACACGACTTCCTTAAATCAACAGTTAACGAGTAAACCCATTGAATCTCTTGAAGTGGGTGACGTTTTTATTACAGGTCCTCCGCCAGGCTATTCCTATGGACATGCCATCATTGTAGTTGATAAGTGCGTCGATAACACAGGTAAGGTTAAATTCATGTTAGCCCAAAGCTACATGCCCGCTCAAGAAATTCAAATCCTAGATAATCCTGCAACTCCAGGTTGTCCATGGTATGACCTTGATTTCGGCCAGAACTTAGACACCCCTGAATGGGATTTCACGTCCAATCAATTAAAATCGTTCGAATGAAAAAAATGATCTTTGTTTTAAGTGTTTCTGCCCTATTCATTCTGAGTTCCTGTAAAAAAGGCGGATGTATTGAACACGACAAATGGGCCTGTGAGGTGATGGACATCAACCCGAACTATTACGAACCGGTTTGTGATTGCGAAGGAAACACCTACCAAAATGAAGCGGTAATTCAATGCATTGAAGGCAAAACAAAATATAAAAAAGGAAAATGCAAATAGTGTAATCCTCGCGCTAGATTCCGTACCTTTGCAGCAATGAAGATTTCTGCTTCGATATACAGCGATTCACGCAATGAGTTAGCACAAACGATTAAGTCATTGGATGAGCACCAAGTGGATCTTTTTCATGTAGACTGCAACGATGACCTGAGCGTATTTGATGATATTATTGCATTAAGAAAAATCAGTAATATCCCGGTGGATTTGCACATCATTACGCCTACCCCATCTAAATACTACCAACGCTTACGTGAAGTTCCTGTGGAATACGTCACCTTTCAATTGGAACCCTTGGTGGAACCTTTAATTTGGCCAAGTGAGTTAACCGCCGCCAAAGGCGTAGCCATCACCACCCCCACGTCTGTAGATGCATTTGATGCATACACTACGTGCGATTTCATTCTGATCATGGCCACGGTACCCGGACAATCAGGCGGTGTATTCGATAAAGAGAACTTCAAGAAGATTAGAACCTTTAGAAAACGATACCCCAACAAATCCATTCATGTGGATGGTGGAGTGAACGGAGAAGTTTCGTTTATCCTAAGAAACATGGGGGTAAGTACCGCTGTTTCCGGTTCGTATTTATTCAAAGGACCCAGCATTGGTCATGCCTTAATGAATTTAACCACACGCAACCACGCTTCCACGTTTCAAATTGCAGATTTCATGATGCCCTTAGAGGAATGTCCTCTGGTTCACATGTCAACCTGTACTACAGAATCCATTCTTGAAGTGATCGAATCTGGTAGCCTAGGGTTTTGTTTGGTCATCGATGAACAAGACGCCTTAGTGGGCATTGTATCAAGTGCCGACATTCGTAAAGCACTGTTGAATCAATTAAAAAACAATCAAGCCATTACACCGGAATCGCTTGTCAATCGACATCCGTTAACTATATCTGCTAAGCAATCGGTTATCGATTTATTACAGGTGCTAAAACGCACAAGCTTCCCCGTGATGTACTTACCGGTTGTGAATGAACAACAACAAGCCGTAGGCATCATTAATTTTGTTAACCTGATAAAAGGTGAATTATGATTATAAAACTAAAATCAACCCTAAGCGGAGCGCAAGCCGAACAACTTGCAGCAGCTCATCAAGCCTTTCATATTTTTGATGGCGCACATACCCTAATTACCGGCTCCTCCATGAAAGAGGTTCCTGCGGGATTGGTTGAACATACCGACGCATCATGGGTTTTCCCAAATGATATGCAATTAGCAAGTAGAGATTACAACCCAGAAACGCGCACCATCAATTTCGGTGCTACTACGATTGGAGGACAAAGCAAGCATACCGTGCTTATTGGTGGTCCGTGTTCGGTAGAATCAGAAGAGCAAATTGAAAGTGCGGCACAGTTATTAAAATCCCTTGGGTTAAATACCCTTCGGGGAGGTGCTTATAAGCCTCGGACAAGTCCCTATTCATTTCAAGGTATGGGATTAGATGGACTAAAACTGTTAGCAAAAATGCGCGAAAGACATGGACTAACCGTGATTACAGAAGCGCGAGATGCCACACACATTGATGAAATTATTGAACATACCGACATCATTCAGATTGGTGCAAAAGCCATGTATGACCAAGGGATCCTAAGGGCCTGTGCTAAAATAAATAAGCCGGTATTGATTAAACGCGGGTTTGGAACCACCTTACAAGAATTAGTTCAAGCAGCTGAGTTCGTATTGTCCGGTGGAAATCACGACGTAATGGTTTGTGAACGCGGCATTAGAACATTTGAAACTGGAACACGCTTTACCTTAGATTTATGCGGCGTGGCATGGTTAAAAGAACACACCAATCTTCCGGTGATTCTAGACCCTTCTCACGCGATGGGATATGCATACGGCGTAGCTCCCTTAGCAAAAGCATGCGTTGCCATGGGAATTGATGGACTACTGATTGAAACGCATCCAAATCCTAAGGTTGCAAAATCGGATGCTTCACAGCAATTGACCTACGAAGCGTTTGAACAATTGTATCATGAATTAAAACCTGTAGCTGGGGCTGTTGGGTATCAAATCGTATGATGTATCTAGAACAAAATATTAAAGGGTTGTGCGCCAAACACGGAATGCACTACAATGATTTCTTGGCGGATTTAGAAGTAGATGAAGTCAAAGAATTGACTTTATACGACCTGGAAGCGATTGCGGATGAATATACCCTTGACCTTATGTCGCTTTTATTCAAACCCTTATTTCATGCAGATCATATTGCAAAGAAAATAAAGGACATCAAGTTTTTGATCTTAGATGTGGATGGGGTAATGACCGATGGTGGCATGTACTGGACGGAATCCGGGGACCAAATAAAAAAGTTCAATACCAAAGATGGCTTAGGAATCCTTGGATTAACTAAAAAAGGATTTAAGGTTGGGATTATTTCCTCTGGATTTACAAAAATCATGGTGCAGAAACGCGCCGAATTATTAGGCATAAGTCATTGCTATGTTGGGCAAGAACCGAAATTAGACATCCTTAAAACATGGTGTACCGAACTCGGATTAGCATTGCAGCAAGTGGCTATCATTGGGGATGACATCAATGACCTTGAGCTTATGAAAAACATCGGATTAGCAGCTTGTCCTTCGGATGCAGTAAACGAAGTAAAATCCGTTTGCTCTATTATTTTATCCACCAAAGGTGGTGAAGGCTGTATTAGAGAATTTATTGACGCGTACTTGCAAAAATAACAAAGACATGGAACCAATCCGCATTGGGGTAATTAAGGAAGGTAAGGTACCCCCTGATTTCAGAACCCCGCTTACCCCTGCTCAATGTAAGGTATTAAAAACGATGTACCCTCAAGCCGAAGTAGTGGTGCAATCCAGCCCGATTCGGACATTTTCTGATCAAGAATACCGAGATCAAGGCATTGAGATTGTCGATAATGTATTAGACTGCGATATTATACTCGGTGTTAAGGAAGTTCCCATTCCTGCCTTAATCCCGAACAAAACGTTCTTGTTCTTTTCTCATACCATCAAAAAACAACCCTATAACCGGGACCTTTTAAATGCCTTACTCGATCAAAAGATTAGGCTCATTGATTACGAGGTGATAAAAGATAAATACCGAACGCGGTTAATTGGATTTGGTCGCTATGCCGGAATTGTTGGATGCTATAATGGATTTCTGACCTATGGATTAAAGCATGGAGCCTATTCCTTAAAACCAGCACATGAATGCCATGATCGTAAAGAAGTTGAAGAAGAATTGAAAAAGGTAGTAATTCCAACCAATTTCAGGTGTTTGGTAACTGGTTTTGGTCGTGTTGGACATGGTGCCAAAGAAATCATCGATTTATTACCCATTAAAGAGGTAAGTCCCGAAGAATACCTAACGCAAACATTCAATGAACCCGTTTATTGTCAATTAGAAGCGACAGATTATTACCGTAACCAAGCGGGTGGTTTTGACAAAGCCGCATTTTATGCAAATCCATCTGATTACACCTCGATATTAACTCAATACGCGGCGAGTTCCGATATGTATATTCCTTGCCATTATTGGGATAACAAAGCACCGGCTTTACTTACCCAGCAGGATTTTATCCAGAATACGCGATTAAAGGTAGTTGCAGACATCTCTTGTGACATCGCCGGTCCAATCGCGTGTACGATACGTCCCTCAAAAATTGGGAATTCCATTTATGGATGGAATCCGAGTACCAACGAGGAATGTGATTTTAGCTTACCTGAAGCCGTGGCAGTTATGGCAGTAGACAATTTACCATGTGAACTACCTAAAGATGCATCAGAGGATTTTGGCAGTGAATTATTGAAGCATGTATTTCCGCGTTTACTTGGCGAAGATCCCGATCAAATCATATACAGGGCATCAGAAA
>JBEIDV010000132.1:0-5327 GCA_040383285.1 Crocinitomicaceae bacterium
CGACATCGAGTGTCCTTTGTATCGGTATGTTCTGATGTCGAGTAGGGTAGGACCATCTCCGCGACGTGCTCTGTTTGCCGCTTCTTCGATGGCATTATGTACATCTTCCGGACGCATTCCGTTAACAATTTTTGAAGGCATTTCGTACGAAAGCCCAATTTTAGAAAGATCGGTAACGTTGGTCGTTCGTTCAACGCTTGTTCCCATCGCGTAGTTGTTGTTTTCAATGATGTAGATCACTGGAAGTTTCCACATCATGGCCATATTAAAGGTTTCATGCAATGCGCCTTGACGAACCGCACCGTCACCCATGGAAACAATCGCGACGTTTTCTGTTCCGTTATATTGTTCAGCAAAAGCAACACCAGTTCCCATAGGAATTTGAGCTCCTACGATACCATGGCCTCCCATGAAATTTTTCTCCTTGTCGAAAAAGTGCATAGAGCCTCCTTTTCCTTTGGAACAACCTGTGATACGACCGTATAATTCAGCCATTAACACGCGTGGATCCGTTCCCAACGCAATCGGATGGGCATGGTCGCGGTATGCGGTCATGTGCTTGTCTGTAGGGCGCACTGCGCTCGCTGTACCAACGGCAATGGCTTCTTGTCCAATGTAAAGGTGACAAAACCCACCAAATTTCTGTTGAATGTATAACTGACCAGTTTTTTCTTCAAAACGTCGAATGAGTAACATGTCTTTGTACCATTTGACGTAGGTTTCTTTCCCGAATTTCCCTTCGGAACTCTTTGGAGCAGATGCTTTTTTCGTGCTTGACTTAATTGCCATATTTCAACAAATTTTTACAAATATATAAAGGATTCCGAATATCTTAATGTCAATTATACACTAAGCTTCCTCGAATGATTTTTTTCTTGCCCGAATAATCAAGATTATACCCGCTAAAACAAGAGGAACGCTTAACCATTGTCCGGTATTTAACCCTGTGCTTACATCCACCAGTGAGTCGTTATCGGTTTGACTTTCCTTTAAGAATTCTATCAGGAAACGGAATCCAAAAATTAGTATAAGGAAGGTTCCAAAAACCAAGCCTTGTTTTTTCCATCCTTGTTTTTTCCAAAAAAGGAACATGAGTATTCCGAACGAAAGAAAATATGCAAGTGATTCATAAAGGTTTGCGGGGTGACGTACAGGGATTTCAGCCCAATCACAGAGGTATTGACCATCAATCACATTCATGCAGTCATGGTGTAAAAATCGAAAACCCCATGGAACATCGGTTACGTACCCTACCATTTCGTGGTTGACTAAATTTCCGAGCCTAATGAACGCACCAGCGATGGCGATAGGGGCTGCAATGCGATCAAGCATCCAGAGATAAGGTCGGTGAATTACTTTATTGGAAAAATACCACAAGGCCAAGAGGATGACGACTGCGGCGCCGTGACTGGCTAAACCACCTTCCCAGATTTTAAAGATTTCTTCTGGATGAGAAAAATATCCTTCAGGACCCCAATACGGACCGTAAAAAAATACATGTCCTAACCGAGCACCAATAACGGTGGCAGGAACCATGTACATTACCAATTTATCCAGTAAATCATTGGAGATGTTTTCTTGTTTGAACATTTTACGAATCACGAAATACCCAAGGATCATTCCCGAAACGAAGAGTAAGCCATACCAGTTGGGTGTACGGTATCCCGGGATGATTTCAGCGTCAAACGACCAATTAATGAAAAGATGCAAGTTCATGAATGTGAATTTGTATCAAAGATAGCTCAATTACCTGTTTATTTTAAGCTTATTCGGCTCGAATCTCCCTTTTTTAAAAATGAGGTTACTTTGCGTTAATTTCTTACGAAGCTCTTTTTGTTCCTCTTCCGGTAAATGGGTGATGGTTTTGCATTCATCGGAACAACAATTCTCCATGATAGCCTTACAGGTGTCGCATTGTATAAACAATAAATGACATCCTTCAAATGCGCAATTGGTGTGGGTGTCGCAGGGCGCTCCACATTGATGGCATTCACTAATGATGTCGTCCGAAATGCGTTCACCTCGTCGTTCGTCAAACACAAAGTTCTTTCCTAAAAATTTATTTTCTAGCCCTTGACTTTTGCATTCATTGGCGTATTTAATAATTCCACCGTCTAATTGATACACATTACTGAACCCACGGTGCTTAAACCATGCAGAAGCTTTTTCGCAGCGAATACCACCTGTGCAGTACATGATCACTTTTTTGTCTTCATTTCCTTTGAGGATTTCTTCTTCAATCACCGGTAATGAGTCGCGGAAGGTGTCTACATCGGGAAGAATAGCATCTTTGAAGTGACCTACTTCGTGTTCGTAATGATTTCGAAAATCAACCAATAAACACTCGGATTCTGTGGTCAATTTGTTGAATTCTTCTGCGGTAAGGTGCTGGCCTTTGTTGGTGACATCAAAGGTTTCATCATTCAAGCCATCAGCAAGGATTTTATCTCGCACTTTTATTTTTAGTTTAAGGAAGGGAAATTCGGCTCCTTGTTCTTCAACGGCTGTATTTAAGCGAACGCCATGTAAAAAGTCTATGCTGTATAATTTCTCTTTAAATCCTTCGAAATTATTAGTTGGAACGGCTATTTGGGCATTGATTCCCTCATGGGCCACATAGGTTCTACCAATCACATCAAGCGAATCCCACATGGCATAGAGTTCATTTCTAAAGGAATGAGGATCTTGGATTTTAGCGTAGGTATAGAACGATACCGTAACATAGGTATGCCCTTTGGCGCGAAGTTGTTTTTCCAGTTCCTCCTTGTTGTATTTATTCCACAGTTGCATGCTATGTTAAATTAAAGGATACACAAAGGTAGAAAACTTATAGAAACTTTAAAAACTGCGATACCATTGAACCATTGGAATGGGTAAGGGCAAAAATTCGCCGTCTGTTACCACCCCTGTGAACCCAAATTGAAAAGCTCTACCTTCTTCTTGATGCCATCGAATACCTGGGATGAATAATCCAAGTCCAGGTTTTCTAATGACTGTGGTGATTGTTTGATTTTCATAGGTTTGTGTTTGATCGTTCCATACTTGTCCAATGTATTGTTCTTCAATTGATTTCCCATTGAAAACAATAAATGAATCAAACACTAAGCTTATTTTTGGAGATACCTTAATCATCCCAGCGACGCTCATCAATGCGCGACCACCAAGTTCTGTTTTTGAAAATCCATTCCCATTGGATTGATAATGGTATACTGGTTGCCATACGGCACCATAACCACCTGAAATGGCGATGTTTTTACTTCGATCACCTTTTGAAAACGTAGCAAAAGGTAGTGCTCCTCCCCAATCAGGAAGTGCCCACGACCCAGTCCCAACCAAGCCGCCAAGAGCAAAATGTGTGTTTTCATTAATTTGAAAACTCTTCTTAATCGTTCCGATAATTGGTATTCCAAACCAAGAGGTCATTACCCCAATACCAAAATTATCTGCAAGACCAAATTGGAAGTCCGGTCCAAATAAATTCCATTGAATGTAATTGTCTCCTTTTTTCAGTGGTAGTCCATTGGTTGTTATAAAGTATCGGGTAGCAAATTTATCCTCACCGACATATTCACCACGCGAATTTAATTTAGTCCCATCTACTTGCTCTATATTTTTAATGGAGTATTGAGGGATGTAGAACTCTCTATTTTCTAAGGTCCGAATTAGGATTTCTCGCGCATCTTTTTTTATAATATAACCAAGGATTTCATTTTTATCACTGGTTGTGATTTTATAGAGGGTAGAATCTATGCGTTTTACAGTGTCTTGTTCAGGTTGAGCAGAAGCTACAAAACCGAATCCAAGCATGGTTACTAAAATAATAAGTAGTTTATACATGTTTTTTATTTGCAAATTTAAGGTAAAGTAATATGCGAAATAAATGCAAAGTGAAACTACTGTTATGTTTGTTGTGAAAAACGCAACAAAAAAGGGAGCTACAGCCCCCCCCTTCAAATCTGTATTACAGGAATTAAATCTTACCTTTCAAACCCATCCAGCCTCCACCGTTGTGAACTTCTTTAAAGCCACTGGAAAGAAGTATGGACTTGGCTGACCCGCTGCGCATGCCTGAAGCACAACATGTAATAATAACCTTGTCTTTTGGGATTTTACTTAAGTTCTGTTGAATACTCTGAAGCGGAATGTTTTTAGATCCCTTAATGTGACCGCCCGCATATTCACCGGGCGTACGCACGTCAAGAATTACAGCACCGTCCTTAACCAATTGTGCAAAATCTGCACGTTTCCCAAAAATACTGCTAAACAATCCCATGGCTTAGTTATTAAGTTGGTGATTAACTTCCATCCAACCACCGCCGTTTTCACAATCCACTCCCAATGATTTGAAGTAATGTGTAGCTTGACCACTTCTTCCACCGGATGCACAACAGAATATAATTGGTGTTTTCATTTGTTTAATTTCTTCTACGTGGTCCATTATTTCTTGTAATGGAATGTTTACTGAATGGGCCACATGGCCGCCACTAAATTCTGCTCGTGTTCTTACATCCACGATGGTTCCGTTAAATTCACTCATGACTTTTTTGTTATTAAATCTTTAATTAAATTACTTCCAAGTAAAAACATAAACCCAAAATACACAATAGATCGCCAAGGGTTACCTGTTATCATACACCCCTTGGTACACCCGTAAAATCTATAGTATAGATATCCAACAAGCATTCCCGTTAGTGTCATTCCTATATAATACTGTTTTGTTTTCATTAGGGTACAAAGGTAAGACGGGGATATCTTTTCCTGTGTATCCAAAGTTACATTTTCATTTTATTCTCAATAAAGCCTACCTTTGACCTGATGAAACATATTGAAATTAAACACATTGAAACAGCGCTTGACTGGGTTGACGACGCTACAGATGAACAATTGGAAGATGGGATTACCGCATTTTCAGAGAAACAACCTGTGCTTTTAGACTATGTCTTGGCGGCACCTTCAGAATACGAAAATGAAGCATTAGAGGGATATTTACTTTACTATTTTTGGGTAATTATCGAGTCGTTTAATCAAGCGGGATTAACACCTGTTGAGATTACTGAAGAAATGATCGAAGCATTTCAACCGGAATTTTCTACCATGCTTGACGCATACTTTGAGCAAGATGATGAAGAGTCGGAACAGATGTTAGAGGACTTTTGTGACCAACCCGAGTTGACTCGATTTATGGCCATGGAAGTGTCTACAGACGATGAAGATGGTACCTCAATGGATGATGAAACAGCAACGCAATTGTTTATTGTTACTGCTGCTATGATTACCTTGTTGAATCGCGCTTCTCAGGCTTAATCCTTTATCAATCTTAGCGTTAC
>JBEIDV010000133.1:0-5323 GCA_040383285.1 Crocinitomicaceae bacterium
GTATCGCCCAGGTCCTTTGGAGTATATTCCGTCCTATATTAAACGGAAGCACGGCGAAGAGCCCATTGTGTACGATTTAGATGATTGTGAAGGTCATTTAAAAGAAACCTACGGGATTACAGTATATCAGGAGCAAGTGATGTTGCTTTCTCAGAAGTTGGCGGATTTTACGAAAGGTGAGGCTGATACCCTGAGAAAGGCGATGGGAAAAAAGGACCGTAAAGTACTGGATAAAATGCGTCCGGTTTTTATAGAGCGAGGAAATGCGAAAGGTCATGCCAACGATAAGTTGGAGAAAATTTGGAAAGACTGGGAAGCCTTTGCTTCTTATGCATTCAATAAATCGCATTCTACGTGTTATGCTTGGGTGGCTTATCAAACGGCCTATCTTAAAGCAAATTACCCGGCCGAATATATGGCTGCAGTGTTAAGTAATAACATGAGCGACATTAAGCAAGTAACCTTCTTTATGGAAGAATGTCGTCGCATGGGGGTGAATGTGTTGGGTCCAGATGTGAATGAATCACGCTTGAATTTTACGGTGAATGCGAACGGGGATATTCGTTTTGGTTTGGGAGCCATTCGTGGGATTGGTGAAGGACCAGTTGAGGCGATTATTCAAGGACGAGCAGAGGGAAGATACACGAGTATTTTTGATTTCAGTCGGCGAGTGAATTTTAAAGCCATCAACCGAACAGCCATGCAAAATTTAGTATATGCGGGTGGATTTGATTCCTTCAGTGAACTGCATCGGGCACAATATTTTATGGAAGAAGGAGCGAATCGCTTGTTTTTAGATCACATCATTCGTTACGGCACTTCTTTTCAGGATAATAAAGAATCAAACCAGCACGACCTCTTTGGTGAGGGTTCCGGTTTTGATGTAGTGGAACCGAAAGTTCCAAGCTGTGAGGAATGGTCTTCGAGTTATAAGTTAGCCAAAGAACGCGAAGTGATAGGTATTTTTATTTCCGGGCATCCATTGGATGATTATAAGATGGAGATTGATGCCTTTTGCACCGGGGCCTTAGCCATGTTGCATGATATGGAATCATTCAAAGGACGCGATTTGTTAATGGCGGTAGTAGTTACCTCCATTGAACATCGGATTGCTAAGAACGGCGATCCCTTTGGAACAGTGATTTTTGAAGATTACACCGATCAATATAAGCTGAATATTTTCCGCGAAAATTATCTAAAGTTCAAGCATTTACTGCAACCCGGGGTATTCTTAACCTTGCGCGGACGCATAGAAACACCAAGACACCGAACGCACTTAGAATTTAATTTAAATGAGGTTGAGCTCTTACAGCATTTGCGCGAGAAACGGGTGAAAGGCTTGCATTTAAGCATACCCAACAAAGACCTTAATCACCTCTTGATTGACGAACTTAATGGATTGTTTTTGGCGAATCAGGGTTCTTGCAATGTACAGTTCACCATCTTTGATGCCGTAGAAGGCTTAGAATTAAATATGGCGTCGAAGTCGGTTCGCATAAAACCAGATCCTGAATTATACAAGGCACTAACTAAAATGAATATTCAGTTTCGCTTGAATTAATTCAAATTTCCAGTATCTTCTACTTGTTTTATTAAGTTCGAAAGGGACATTTCGAATGCGTTCGCTATGCGTATCAGCACGCGAAGGCTTGGATTAAATTCTCCTTTTTCTATCCGTTGAATGGTTCGTATATCCACATCACAGAGCGATGACAATTGTAGTTGTGTGATTTTTTTGGATTTTCTGACCGTTTTTATTTCGGTTCCAAATTGTTTGAGGTCGTTTTCAAAGGAGGATTGCACCTCCAAATGTGAGGCTTAAATAAAAAATAATATACGACATATATGCCGTATTAATTTTTCTTATGTATATTTGAACCAACTTTTAATTTATTATTTATGAAAAAAATGATTTTACTTTTTGGATTAGGCACAGTCCTTTTCCTTAGCTCATGCAACAAAGATTACAGTTGCTATTGTGTTGCCGTTGATGGCGTAACAGGTGATGTGATAGAAGAAACTACTACAATTAATGGTAAAAAGAAGGATGTTATTTCTTCATGTGATTCAGGGGATTATTATGATTCAGTAAATGATATTACTGTTGAATGTGAAATTTTAGAATAAGATTATTTATTTAGTCTTTGTTGTTGTTGCAATTTCTTCATTTACTGTGCAACAACATGCGGTTAATACTTCTGTAGAACCATTTCAGAATGGAGGAAAGCTTTTTGGCGAGAGTACTAAAGGTTTAAAACGGGGTACCGATTACAAAGTAAGCTCCACCCTTTATGTTTTAGGCATAAATTTACTTTCAGATAAACCTACGATTGAAATGGCAAATGAATTGGGTGCTGAAAAATATACAATTCAAACAAAAGCAACGGTATTGGGTTGGGTTTGTATGTACGCAACTGGAGGAATAATCAATTCAACTAAAACAACGGTGTTTAAACGATCCGAATAATTAAAGAACCCCGGCCTCCGCGTCGGGGTTTTTTGTTACCTCAAACAAAAGCCCATCACGGCGTCAAAAAACAAATCCGCTTGTTCGGCATGCAACCAATGTCCCGCGTTTGGAATGGTTTCTATGGTAGCGTCTGGAAAGAGCGCTTCAATTCCATCAAGGTCTTCCGGTAAGATGTAGTTGGATAGTTCTCCGCGTAAAAAGAGGGTAGGGGTCCAGTTTTCCTTTTCAGGGAGTGCCGCAAGTATGTGGGGCATTTCACGTTCTAGAACGGCTACGTTCATTCGCCATGCTAATTTCCCTTTTTCAATCCAATATAAGTTTTTCAAAAGAAACTGACGTATTCCGTCATTTTCCACGTAGGTTTTAAGTATGGATTCTGCTTCGCTGCGTGCACTGATTGAATCCAAGTGTAAGGCATGAATACCCGCTAAGATTTGTTGGTGATGCATCGGATAGGCTTTTACCCCCATATCTGCTACCACAAGTTTATTCAACAGGTGCGGATAATTTTGAGCGAAATGCATGGCCACTTTGCCGCCCATGGAATGACCCAATAAAATGATATCTGTGAGTTGCTGCGCTTCAACAAAGGCATACACATCATCCATCATGTCTTCATACCGGTGTTCCTCACTCCATGGGGAACGCCCATGATTTCTAAGGTCAACACAAAACACCCGATAAAACGCTGCGAATCGCTGGGCTAAGCTTTGCCAATTATCTGAAGATCCAAATAATCCGTGTAAAATTACCAAGGGTTTTCCTTCGCCATATTCACGGGCATGTAGCTCAAGCATCTTCTTAGTTTGATTTACGTGTTTTATCGGTGTTCAAAACGGTAAATTGACCATCATTGGTCTGCTCTATGCGTTTTTTCAATTGTGCAATATCCGTAAGGGTACTGTCGTAATGTACCGTGATTGCCTGGCTCTTGGCTTCTTCAACAAAATCAACTTGAACACGTTCAACACCGCCTGCATGAAGTAGGTTTTTGCGAATGGCTCCACCGCAACCCATTTTACAAACCATCCCTTCTACGTCAAAGGTTATTTTAGCATTCGATTTAACGACTGATTTTTGTTCCTGTTTTACGGCAAGCACTTGTTTAGACGATTTAGTTTGATCACAAGCACTTAATACAATTGCAACTAATGCAACTAAGATAATTTTTACTTTCATCGTAACTTTTTACAAAGATACGCCGTTAAGTAGTTGCGAATAAGATTTTAGAAATTTTTAAAACAACAACATGAAAAAAACAATGTTATTTAGCGTAGCGAGTCTCTTAGGCATCGCGTTGCTTGTTGGTTCTTGTGGGAAATATCCAGAAGGTCCAAATTTTGCCTTAAGTTCAAAAGCATCTCGTTTAGCCGGAGATTGGAAAGCAACTTCCGTTAATCAATCGGGTACAGAATGGAACCTAAGCAACCTTGCTCTCAATCAAACCATTGATAAAGACGGTACCTTTAAAGCAAGTACAGTCATTACCGTATTTGGAGTACCAACTACTTACAGCAGTGAGGGTTCTTGGGAGTTTTATGATAAAAAAACAAAAATTATTTTTACAGAAACCACCCCAGCAACGAATTCCAAAGATACCATGGAGATTTTGATGTTGAAGAAAGACATGGTTAAATTGAAACAATTTGATTACGATTCAGGTGATACGTTTACGTATACCTTTGAGCCAAAGTAATTGGTGAATTATTCGGTAAGCCCCGCAAGGGGCTTTTTTATTTTCAAAAAAATCGTATTTTTGGTAAACATTTAATTCATTATGAAGTTTTTAATCCTCCCAGTCGTTGCATTAAGTTTAATACTCTTAACGCCATCTTGCAGCAAATATCCAAACGGTTCCAAATTCACGCTGTTGACCAAAACTAGCCGTGTGGCAAATGATTGGAAATTGACCAGTTATATGATCAATGGAAATGAATTCGTAGATGAACAACCTGAAATTAAATTGGTAATTGAAAAAGACGGTACCTATTCATGGTCTGCCACCCAAACGGTATTGGGTCAAATACAATCTACATTTGAGCATGGAACATGGATGTTTAGTGAGGACAAAACGTCGTTAATGTTATTAACCGAAGGAGAAGAGTTACCGGTAGGATACACCATCAATGAATTGAGAAGTAAAAAGTTGGTGTTGCAGTACTACGATAAAATCACCAACATTACATATATCAGTACGTACGAGACTGATAAATAAATCCTTATGTAAAACGTGGGTCTGTAGCCATTACATGACCACAAGATTTACAGGTTCTCATTTCCTCTGAGGTATAGAATTCTCGAAAGCGTGGAATAAAATCTTTTTCTATGTTATCTAAGTGAAAGCGATAGGATTTTAATTCATTGTTGCAGTTTTCACAAAACCAAAATAATCCATCTGTTAATTCAGTTCCTTTTCTTACGCGCTCGATCACTAAACCTATGGTATTTTCTCCGCGCATCGGTGAATGCGGTGTGTTTGCAGGCAATAAGAACATGTCCCCTTCCTTCACTAAAATATCTTTTGGTTTTCCTTCGTGCTGAATTCTAACCGTTATGTCTCCTTCAATCTGAAAAAATAATTCCTCACTTTCATTGTAGTGATAATCCTTGCGAGCATTCGGGCCGGCCACAACCATCACAATAAAATCGCCTGCCTCATGGTATAAGTTTTTGTTGGATACCGGCGGTTTTAATTTATCCCGGTTGTCATTAATCCATTGGTTTAGGTTGAAAGGTGCTAACATGGTGAACGTTTCTATAAAATTAATACGTTATTTGGAATAGTTGTAAATGGCAAAGGCATACGCATGACGCTCATCGACCTCTTGGGTTTGTATGCATGTTTTTCTCCAA
>JBEIDV010000134.1:0-5295 GCA_040383285.1 Crocinitomicaceae bacterium
AAACTATACATTGATGATATTGCGGAAGGAATCCCCTTGATACCAAACCGTATGGTTGCCAATGGATTCATGGTGAATTGGCCTGCCGTAGAAATCGAATTGATGAAGGTTGGCATCCTTTGATATTTTTCAACATGTTAACATCTTTTAGCGGAAGGGGGTATTCCTGAATTTACATCCTTGGTATTTTTGAGGTAATCCGATTTCCATGCCGTTTACGCTTCGCCCCCTCAAAACAGTTGATGACGCCCTGCGCCATTTTATTCAAGCACTCGACCTTGAAATGGTTGAGCTATTACTCAACGAAATGCCTGAAGATGACCAGGGAGAACATCAAGATTTACTTCGGCGCCTGGGTAGAGCCTTTGATTATTTCAAAGACCAAGGGGATGAACAATTGAATGTAATTCAAGGAAAATGCACGAAATGTTTCCCTACCTCTACCGGTTTTTATTTTGTAGGAAATAAAAGCAAAGCACACATGCATTTACTTTTTCACCGAAACGATAAGGGAATCCTCAGTGTGTTTGAATGCACGAATTTCAAGACACAATTCACCTTTAAACATCCAGGCAAGCGCGTCTATTTAGAAGATGAGTCTTTTCGGATTTTCACCTTGGGTGACATCAATGAAGATGATGTGCCGTTTTAATCCGGGATTAACGCGATTTTCAATGCTTGTGTCGAGTTTCGTTGGTTGTTTTATAAATATAAAAACCCAAGGTAAATACGGCTAGTGAACTCGTAACATGCCATAGAAAATGGGTGCCTTGGGGTAGCCACGGAAAGGGATTGGGTGTGGGATAATCCAAGATTCGAAAGAGGAGCGCAAGCACTAAGAAGAACAAGGAAACCACGTACAACCCAGCATGTTTCCATTCATTGCGTTTTAAGTCGATAATCACCGGGACCAGAAAGGCTGCCCCCGTAAAGAAATAGCCAATGCTCGGACCCGAAAGGCCGGTCTGCTGAGAAAGAACCTTAACCATCGTAAAAGCCAAGGCATAAAACCCACATACCACCCCGATCGCTTTCCATATCGTTTGTGTTATTCGATACCAAAAAAAGATCGAAAGCATTAAGGTCATAAGCGCCGCAGGAAGCCAATCCAAAAGTAAAAACCAATTGGATGCCCGAAAGGCATGGAATAAGGTAGAACCCAAGCCATTTAAGAACAGTACGGGTAACAATGCGGTAATGATACCATAAGTTCGGTACTGACCACGCAAATAAATCAACCAAAAAATAACTGGGATAAAAAAGAACAAGGAGCTATAGGCATTCCATGGTTCATGAATCACGGCGTCATGCACAAATTCATTATACATCGGACCGTGATCAAAAATCTGTTGTTTGCGCTGTATGAGTTCCAGGGAATCGATCAAATCATGACATTTCTAACTGTTAAACAAAACAATGAGTTACTACGGAAGTTCCTTGGGATTAGAATTCACCAAGATTTATGACATAATGATTTCACTAAACTCGCAGGTAGCCCGGAGCATTATAACGCCTGTTTTCTGGAAGCGTTAATAAAAAACTCTTTTTGAGTTAAATTACCACGCTTAGATTTATCAAAATTACAATTCAGTTTCCTCGTCGAAATTCATAAATGCTTCCAACCAAGCGGCATCATCGGAAGAACCCTTGAGCTCCTCTTCTGTAATTCCATACTCTTGACAGAACTCATCGATGGCTTTTTGTTCCTCATCGGTTATAATTCCATTAAGCTCTGCAGTTGCCTTTACCACTTGCGCAATTACAATAAGATTTTCTTTTGAAGTAGTTTTCATAAATTGTTCAGCTTTTTCTGCATACTCACTGAAATTCTCCATGAACACATCCTTATCGGTAGAAAAAGCTGAAGTAGGATCGAATTTCTCCATTTCTTCCTCGCTAATACCAGAAAAAGCTAGTTGCACCATCAATTCGGTAATTCGAGGAGCAACGGAACCAAAAAGCACTTCCATGAATTGTTCATCTGCCTGATCGCCCTCCTTGTGTTCCATGAACTCTTCGTTCCCTTCGTCCAAAAGCATCATGCTATAAAAGGTAACCATTACGGCGTTCATTAAATCTTCGAGTTCTTTTTTTATTGTTTCCATCGTCTTAAAATTTGTATAAATATATATACAAATGATCAAATTCTAAACAAATTATGGGATTTTAAGAACTTGGCCAATGCGGATCAAATCAGAACGCAAGCCATTGGCTTTCTTAATTTTGGATACGGTGGTATGGTATTTCGCTGCAATGGTGGATAAGCTATCTCCTGATTTCACTTTATAGGTTCGATATTTGGGAGCTACAAATTTTTTGGTCCCCGGCAAGAGTTCACCATCGGTGGTGTAGGGATATTTGGCGACGTAATCTTCCAAGGTAATGGAATTGCCAATCTGGCTGTCGTAATATTTAAAGAAATGCTGACGAATATTCACAAAGGAACACACCGAATCTAAGCGATTCCCATTCCAATCGAAGCATTTGATTACGTTTTCATTAAAATCCAGCAACTTCACCGAAGTGAGTGTTGGGTACAAGTTATGCATGCGCGGAAGTTGTTTATTGACTGCGGGCAATCCCCCACCGGCTGAACCCCGACTATCAACGCGTACATAACACTTTCCATCTTCGCTTGGACCAACCACCGCAACCCAATGCACGGTTAGTGTTTTCGGATTGACCTGAATGTATAACTGCTTCACATCGGAATTGAATCCTTTTTTGCGAATGCTTTCGAGTCCTTGATTAATTTTCACGTTCAAGTAGCCACCAAACTTATCCATTCTTCTGGCATTGAAGGAATGCAGGGCATCATATACATACGGCATGCCGAGGGCGGTGTACGAATCACACACTAATTCATCGTGTTCTCCTAGTTTAAGCGTATCGGGATTTATCAATTGAAAGGGCGGGATTACCAAAGCCTTTTGTGGAACAGCCACCGGCAACTCCGTGTACACCGAATCATCTACTTCTTCGGTATTTGAAGGTTGGGCCAGGACATTCAGCCCGATCAGCATCCACATGAAAACCAACAAATATCTTACCCCTCTGATGCTCACTTTTTTCGTTTCATTAAATTGACTTCAAAATTATCTAAATCCCCTTTGACTTTAAAATAAAGATACTTGGAATCTTCCGAAGCCGTAATAATATCATTAGAACCTTCCGTTTTATCTTTGTTACGCGAAAGTTTATTTTTGGCCACATCTTTAATCAGTTGCCAAGGAATCCCCACCTGATAATCCAAGTTCATTTTTCCGATTATTTCTTGTGTACCTGAAATTTTAAGGTAGCCCAAAGAGGAAGCAATAAGCATTTCTGGAATGGTCATTTTCCCATTCTTCAGCGTAAAGCTATTTTTCAAGGTATCAAACGCCACATTCGATACCTCTTTATC
Source organism: Crocinitomicaceae bacterium (assembly GCA_040383285.1). Lineage (GTDB taxonomy): Bacteria > Bacteroidota > Bacteroidia > Flavobacteriales_D > Crocinitomicaceae > UBA952. The sequence goes on from JBEIDV010000134.1 coordinate 3,404, forward strand.
TTCGAAATAGGTACCCAAATCCACCAAGGGTGCATAATTTTCAAGACGGCCATTCACTATGGTAAGGTTCATCTTCAGTTCAGAATCATCGAGTTTAGGGACGAAATCTGCATGCATGTGAATTTTACCACTCAAGGTACCTTCGAGGTATCCGTGTAAATTTTCTGAGACTAAGTGGTCCTGTCCGAAATCATCAAACTTCACCATGAATTTATCCAAGTTCAAGTGATGAATCGTGAGGTGAGGCGAAAAATAGATATGTTTTTTGTCCCTACCACTAAAGGTACCAGAACCCGACATCGAACCTTCTGCTGTTTGTAAGCGAAGGTGATTTAACTCTATGTGGTGGTCACTGTACACATGTGCATCCACGTGAAGATTTTTCACATCGTAGGGTGCGTATACAAGATGCCCAACATCCAGCGTAACATCCAAGTTGGGAAATTCATAGTCATATAAACTAGGGACCTTATCATGAGCACCCCCTTTAACAGGCGTTGCGCTGGGTTCAGCATGCGCTAAAAATGAATCAAGATTCAATTGCTTTGCCTTGCATTGGATTGAATTTCTATGCCTAGGGTCATTCAAATGATACGCGCCATTCAACTCAAAATCGGAAGTTCCTATGGCACCCTTGAGGTGCGAGAACTCCAGTTTATCTGCATGCCATATTACACCGCCAGAAAAATGATGAAGGGCCAAGGGATGCGAGGTGAGTTTGGCACTGAGTTGATCGGTCAATAGCTTGGCTTTGGTTAATTCCCCGTGATGAAATCCAAGGGTCGCGTGCCCTTTATACGTCAACTTAGACACTTCTTCTCCTTGATATTCCTTAGGTAAATGATTATGCCCTGCATAGTAAAACAACTCTTTCAAAAACAGCTGATTGGAATTCAATCCCAAGGTAACGGAAGCTTCTCCATTTAAGGAGGGTTTAAACCAAAAATCGTAGTGATGCACCTTAGCTGTCATGTGAATGTCTGAATGATCTGCAAAACCACGCAATTCGTTCAGCATCAAGTCGGTGTCGTCCACATGAACCGCCACGTTTAAGTCATGAAGCCGGTGTGGATAATGTTTGAATTTTCCTTGAAAGCCGTTTATGGCAAATTCTCCACGCGGCAAATTTTGTGATTCGATAAGCGCTTTTGCCGAGCTGTTGGCCTTGAATTTAAAATGGACCTTATCCAATTGTTCTGCCGTATTCTCATTTACTTTAGGATCCGTGGAAAAATCAGCAAAGTTTAAGTGATTGGCCTTTACATCCAAGGCGAGTTCTATTGGAATATCGGTATGATGCAGTAAGGCCGGAAGGTCACTTAAATACCCATGAAGGGAAAGGTCTGAAGCCCCATAGCTTAGCTTGAATTGCTTGATGTCGACTTGATGTCCGTTCGCCACCGCCTCCAAGTTCAAGTGCTTGATGGGATGTGGGAGTTCTTTGAAATTCGCATGAAAATTCTCAATCTTAAGCTTGGAATAATACGCTTCATTCAACCTACGTACGGCGAGTTCCGGATGGTTTAAATCGACAATATCATGAAAGCGCATTTCGAGAGCCACCTTGCCTCCCATGTCTTTTAGCTCACGTGCATTGCTGAATTTCCCCAAAAACGCGAGGTCTAATTCAGAATCAATGCGCATATCAATTTCAGGTGCACTGAAATTTCGGACGCTTAAATCAGCATTGAATACGCCCAGTTCTGGTCGTACATGAAATCCCTTTAAGATAAACTCCATCGTGGAAACATCGCGCTTTATACCATTCGTGAAGGCGCCGTTAAACGTAATTTCCTTCATTTTTTTGTGTGTCAGGGTATTTTCCAACAAGCCTTCTTTGCATCCGAAGTGCGCATTAATAGCGGGTTGTTGGCCATTGGCCGTATTGCCTT
>JBEIDV010000135.1:0-5294 GCA_040383285.1 Crocinitomicaceae bacterium
AATGCTTTACCAGAGCTTAAATTGGATAGGACATTTGAATAGCGTTTGTAATAGCTTTCGAGTTCTTCCAATTCGCGATATTCCTTACTCAATTTAACAAATCGATCCATGTCAGAAATGATGTCCGGATCGGTAATCATTTTTCCGACTTCTATAAATCGAAAGTGGATGGCTTCAAGTTTGGAAAGTAAATCGCTCATGCATTAAATTGTGTGCAAAGGTAAGGAATTGAGGCTAAACTCAGCCTATTATCCCGCATAGTGCAATCTAAAGTATACTTTCAAGGCTTCTCTTCGCAGGATTTGCCACGCTAAATTTTCAAAAAAATCTGTGGTGCTTGGGTCTAATATCTCGGATGTTTCCGGTAAATCAACACGGTATAAAAACTCAGGTAGTGAACCCGGTGCAAGTTCACGTAAGAAGGTAACGAGGTGCTGATGCATTACGGGAAGTTCTACACCTTGCACAGGCGAAATGACCAATCCAAGCGCATGGATGTCTTTTTCTAGTTGGGTCCAAACCGCCTGAAGCAATTCATGCATTGATAATTCGGTGCTTAAGGTAGAAAACTGCGGAACCAGTTGGTGTAAACTTGAAGGAGCCATGTGCTATTAAACGTTAAAAAAATGAAGGCCTTAAAAATTCTAGCTAACTTAAATAGAAAACAACAACACACACATCTTATGTTAGTAAAATTATATTCAAGCAGTGTCTTTGGAATCACTGCCACCACCATCACCGTTGAGGTCAATATCGACAACGGATTAAATTTTTATTTAGTGGGACTGCCAGATAATGCCGTCAAAGAGAGCCAACAACGTATTCGAGCAAGTTTTAAAAATAACGGATTTCATTTCCCAGGAAAGGAAATCACCGTGAATTTAGCGCCGGCGGACATACGGAAAGAAGGCTCTGTCTTCGACTTACCGATAGCCCTTGGAATCCTTGCTGCGAGCAAGCAGCTCACCCATGACAGCCTCAGTGATTACCTTATTGTTGGTGAACTTTCCTTGGATGGATCACTTCAAGCCACGCGGGGCGTCTTAGCGATTGCCTTGCAAGCACGAGAAGAGGGATTTAAAGGAATCATCGTTCCAGAAATTAACGCCTCTGAAGCCGCGGTTATAGAAGGTCTTGACGTATATGGCTTGTCTACCTTAACTCAGGTGGTGGACTTCTTGAACGACCCAAGCACGAGCTCACCTGCAATCGCTCCGGCCATGGATGCACACGAACAAGCAAACTTTGAGATCCCGGTAGATTTTAAAGAAGTTAAAGGACAGTTTGCCGTGAAGCGCGCCTTCGAAATTGCGGCTGCGGGTGGACATAACATTATATTGATCGGGCCTCCGGGATCTGGAAAATCCATGTTAGCCAAGCGCTTCCCTACCCTACTACCCAGCATGAGTTTAGAAGAGGCCTTAGAAACCACCAAAATTCACAGTGTGGCGGGAAAGATTAAGCATACGGGCGGATTAATCAGACAACGTCCGTTTAGAAAGCCGCACCATACGATATCGGATATCGGATTGATCGGGGGCGGAAGTTACCCCCAACCCGGCGAAATATCCTTAGCGCATAATGGGGTCTTGTTTTTGGATGAACTCCCCGAATATAAACGAACGGTGTTAGAGGTATTGAGGCAACCCTTGGAAGACCGCACGGTGAGTATTTCCCGTGCCAAATTCAGCATTGAATATCCAGCGGGGTTTATGTTGATTGCGGCCATGAATCCCTGTCCGTGTGGTTATTTGAATCACCCCGAGAAAGGATGTTCTTGTGGGCCGGGCATGGTAGATCGTTATTTAAACAAAATCTCTGGACCCTTACTGGACCGAATTGACATGCACATTGAGGTGCAACCGGTAAAATATGATGAATTAACGGGAACGATGCCGCAAGAGGATAGCCGCAGCATTCGCAGTAGGGTTGAAACAGCGAGTAGCATTCAAAAGAAGCGCTACAAAAGCTCCATGGCGCACAACAATGCCCAAATGAGTCGGAGTGAAATTGAGGCGCATTGTATATTAGATGAGGCCTCGCGGGCTTTGTTAAAGCAAGCCATGGTGCACTTAGGTTTGTCTGCTAGAGCGTATGACCGCATCTTGAAGGTAGCACGAACCATTGCGGATTTGGAGGGCTCTTCAGACATTCAAACGCCACATGTAGCAGAAGCTATACAATACCGCAGCTTGGACAAAAGCCGATTGGGCGGGTGAGGAACGTGCTGATTTTTTTCTAAGCGTGGTGTATGTTTATTCTACTAAACCTACTTACATTTTAATAAATCTTGAACACCATTGATCCCTACCATTCGTTACTTGAACGATATACAATCCGGGTTTCAGCGAGGAAGTATTTAGCGTAGTTTCTTGTTCGTTCATTGTTTCTACGAGGTGAACTCTTCCATTCAAATCCGTTAAAATGACTTGCATAGATTCAGTGAGCGATTTTGCTAATTTAATCGTTAAATCAGCGCTGGTAGGATTAGGAAAAATAGTCAAGCCCTCTTTTTGTTCAAGTGACAAAATTTGAGAAAGCGTGGAATCCAAATGAATGGTAGTGGCTGTATTTGTACGAATAGCGTCGTTGAAGTCAAAGTAAATATCGACAAAATTGTTAATTTCTGAAAGAAAAGGAAATGAGGCAGGATGTTTTAACCTAAATTTCACAAATCCATTCGAACCTACTTGGTTGGTAGTGCTATCTGGCAACATGATTTGGTTAAAGCGTAAGGTCATTATTTGCCCATCAAAGTTCACTTCAAGTCCTTGATGACTCATCGCTAAAAGTTCAAAGGAAGCTAAATCTAAAAACGTTGAAAGGGTATCAATAATAACTACATTGTATGCGGTATCGTTTCCAACATTTTGAAAATGTACGGTATATTCTAACCAATCAGCGCTTGATATATTGTAGAGCGTGTCTTTATCGACCAACTTTATGTTAGGATCGTAAGGGCCAACGACCTGAATTTGACTGTTAGAAACATTATCATTAGCCGTTAAATCGCCTATCAATGGGGTAATTTGAACTTGAGATGCAAGCGGATACCCGATAGGGGTTCCAACAGGAATGTTAAATTGAACGAACACATCACCTTGTTGCCCAGGCTGCAAAACACCTAATTGCCACTGCACATTGTTTGCGAGTTGAAGCGTTGGAGCGGGTGATGCAGATAAAAAGTTAATCCCTGCTGGAGGCGTGAACAAAACGGTCGCATTTTGTGCCACCGTACCAACATTTTTGTAGGACAACATGTAACCGAGTACATAACCTGCTTTGGGAGCGGTCATTGGGGTAAGCGACACACGTAAATCAGGCATATTAGGGGTTGGAACAAGTCCGAAATGATTGAGTGAATCGATACTACCTAGACCAACAAATATGGCATTTTGCAAGGGTGGAGTGCTTAGCGTATGATACAAAGGCATATTAGGTATGTTCACATCGTACGTACCGGCATTTGCATAAACTTCATAAAACCCATTGTTTGCAGATAGTGCTTGATATGAACCATTCGTTAGCTGTACTAAGACGTTTGGCAAGCCAACTTCAGTAAGATCCATTATGGCATTATTATTTACATCTTGAAATACTTTTCCTGAAATAGCATTCGAATTTCCAGCGATTTTTATCAAAAAAGAGGATGGGACAAAAGAGGAAATACCCGCCATATTCATGTTTCCGTAGGCAGAACCCGACACATATATATCATTTCCAGCACATGTTACTGAACTCGCAATAACAGATGAAGCGGAGGAAGAACCAGAAATCACCGAAGTAACCAGACCACTTGTGTCAATTTGAGCTAAATACGTCCTAGCATTCCCACCGCCAGCTAATGGCACTGTGCCGAAAACGATATTTCCAGTGTAAATGCCCGTAAGTAATAACTCCGTATTGCTTTTGCATTTCAAATCATAGCCCTGATCGTTTCCGTTTCCGCCAAATGATTTAGCCCATGAATACGTTCCATTGCTATTTATCTTAACTAGCAGCGCGTTATCATTCGCACCATTCACCAAAGAAAGAGGACCAAAACTCGCTTGAGAATCGAAATTTCCGGTGAAATAAATACTTCCAGTGGTGTCGGCGCTTAGTCCATAAATCTCTCCGTTAAATAGGGAGAGTGTATTAAACTGAAACACACCCATTGCGTTGAATTTGGCTACAAAGTGGTTCTGACCATTCATGGACTGAACGGATCCATTAAATCCAATCGTTGCAGCGGATGAAAAACCACCGATGTAAATATTACCGTTCACATCGACCGTGTGCGTGTACACAGAAACCCCGCCTGTTATACCAAAAGATTGCACTGGAATTCCTGCTAAATCGATTTCCAATAGAAACGCGTGACCGTTGCCAACAGAATTAATGTTTGCACCCGGAAAAACGAATGCACCGTTGTAGTTTCCAGAGAAAAACAAATTTCCATTTGACCCAAGGCTTAAGTCCATAGCGTAATCATTGGTTGTACCGCCCCCTTTTTTAGCCATTAAAATTGCCCCATTACTCGCATCTAATTTCACAATAAAAACATCTGAACCACCGCTCGACACAAGGGTAAAAGCACCAACTGTCATGGTTTGCTGGAAGTGCCCTACTACCCAGACCGCATTTACTCCATCGAAAACAATTTTAGATGAATAATCGCTCCCTGCACCTCCAAAATGACTCACCCATAACAAGGCACCATTAGACGCATATTTTTGTACCACAACATCTTGAAGACCATTGCTGCTGATTACAGACGGGCCAATTTGATTATTAGCCCCAACAATTTGACCGCACGTGTAACTGTCGTTAAAAGGATCTACAGCCACATCTATACCTAAACCAGGATTAGCAGCTATCCAATCACCAACCTGGGCATTCGTATAACCAATCGAGCATATAAGAATAAGGGAACTCAGTAATTTCTTTAACATTTGTCTATTTTTAGATAAATGTAGCTAAAATTAATGATGAGCGCATTTTGAAGCACGAACCCTTGCGGATTTGGAGGGTGAGATAATGGTTAGTTTTTTTACCTTTGATGGATGAAGAAGATCCTACTACTTTTAATGCTTGTGCCATATTGGGCGTTTAGCCAATATCAAATCGGACATACCACCCTTACCTTTAACGACCCAACCCGAAACGGTGGTTTTGGTTCAGGCGGAGGTCCTGGTCGTCAAATTCAAACAGAAATTTATTACCCAACCTTTATCGCTGGAGAAAATACACCGGTAGCCACATTCCCTGAATTCCCAGTTATTGTATTTGGTCATGGGTTTGCCATGGGTTGG
>JBEIDV010000136.1:0-5285 GCA_040383285.1 Crocinitomicaceae bacterium
GTGCAAGATGAGCCTTTTGTAGCCACCCGAATAGGGGATAAGGTCATTAACCTTGCGGCATTGAATGACAAAGGGTACTTTAAAGAACTTGGATTTCATTCCTCAGATTTTAATAGTTCGTCCTTAAATGCACTCATGAAGTACGGTAAGTTACCCCTGCGGAATTTACGCAACCGAATTTCATCGCTGTTTGCACAAGGAAATATGGAATTGCAAGGACATGAAGAGGATTGCATGGAGGTGCTTTATTCAGCGGATCGTGTGCAACTCTTGTTACCAGTAAGCATTGGCGATTACACCGATTTTTATTCAAGTAAAGAACACGCAACGAATGTTGGGACGATGTTTAGGGATCCAGCTAATGCATTACTGCCGAATTGGTTGTGGTTGCCGGTTGGATATCATGGAAGGTCCAGTTCCATCATTACCTCAGAGGTTCCCGTGGTACGACCAAAAGGTCAAACAAAGGTGGAAGGTGAAAACCCAACCTTCGAGGCTTCTGCTCGCATTGATTTTGAATTAGAAATGGGATTTTACACCTTTGAAGGAAAACCCCTTGGGGAACGAATCTCTACCGCCGAAGCCGAAGAGTTTATTTTTGGCCTCAGCCTGTTCAATGATTGGTCCGCCAGAGATATTCAACAGTGGGAGTATGTTCCGCTTGGACCTTTTTTAGCAAAGAATTTCGCATCTTCCATTTCACCGTGGATTATTACCCTAGATGCCCTTCAGCCTTTTGCGGTTGACACACCGGTTCAAGAACCTGAGGTTTTATCCTATTTGAAATTTGAAGGTAAGAAGTCCTATGACATTAAGTTAGAAGTATTTATTCAGCCAAAGGATGGGGCAGAGGATCGCGTGTGCCTATCTAATTTCAAGTACATGTATTGGAATATGGCGCAGCAATTGGCACATCACACAGTGAATGGCTGTAATATTCGTTGCGGCGATTTGATGGGATCAGGTACGATTTCAGGGCCAACACCAGATTCTTACGGTTCCATGCTTGAGTTAGCGTGGAAAGGAACCAAACCACTTACCTTGAGTGATGGTTCTCAACGTCGATTTATCCAAGATTATGATACGGTAATCATGAAAGGGCATTGCACGAACGGGAATGTGCGCATTGGCTTTGGTGAAGTAAGAACACAATTGCTTCCTGCAATAGATTAATTATGAGTCAGCTACCCGGAGCATATAACGTCGAAGAAGAACGTATTGCTATTTTAGCAGCGTTTAAAGGCTTACTCCGTTCGGTAAAAGACCGTTCTCGCGAGGATACAAAGTTGATTCGAAAGGCCTTTGATATGGCCTTGGAGGCTCATAAGGATGATCGACGTAAATCGGGTGAATTGTATATCTTTCATCCCATTTCTGTTGCTCGGATTTGTGCGGAAGAAATGGGGCTCGACAGCATCGCCATTACCTGTGCCTTATTGCATGATACGGTGGAAGACACTTATATCTCCTTAGATGATATCGAAGATGCGTTTGGAATTAAAGTCCGTCGTATTATTGACGGCTTAACAAAAATCCCAGATGTTTTTGATGAAAACGCTTCGGTTCAAGCGGAGAATTTTAGAAAGATGATCCTGACCATTTCGGATGATTTCAGGGTGGTCTTGATTAAGTTGGCGGATCGCTTGCACAACATGCGGACCTTATCCAGTATGAAGCCCGACAAGCAACTTAAAATAGCATCTGAGACTCGGTTCTTATATGCTCCCTTGGCGCATCGTTTTGGTTTTTATACCGTGAAGACAGAGCTTGAGGATTTGTCCATGAAATATTGTGAGCCAGAAATTTTCAATGAAATTGAAACGAAGTTGAAATCTACCCAAGATGTTCGTGCGCGTTTCATTCGTAGGTTTATGTCGCCGATAAAGGATGAACTTCAAAAACAATCTTATCATTTTGACATTAAAGCACGAACCAAGTCTATCTCTTCGATTTGGAGGAAAATGCAAACCAAGGAAATTCCATTCGAGGAAGTGTTTGACGTGTTCGCCATTCGTATTATTGTTGATACCACTCAAGAGCAAGAGAAATCTGATTGTTGGAGAATTTATAGCATTGTAACAGATTTCTATCAACCAAGTCCAGAACGCTTAAGGGACTGGATTTCTACACCGCGTGCGAACGGCTATGAATCATTGCATACCACGGTAATGTCGCCCCAAGGAAAATGGGTTGAAGTTCAAATCCGGTCTAAACGCATGGATGAAATTGCGGAAAAAGGACTTGCAGCACACTACAAGTACAAAGAATCGAAAAACGATGAAAGTAAATTTGATCGTTGGATTGCTGAAGTGCGTGATTTATTAGATAATCCCGATGCGAATGCCCTTGATTTTATCAATGAATTTAAATTGAATTTATTCAACGATGAAATCTATGTGTTTACCCCAAAAGGGGAGCTGCGTGTTTTGCCCACGCGTTCCACGATTTTGGATTTTGCTTATGACATTCACACGGACATCGGGGATAAGTGTATTGGGGCGAAAGTTAACAATCGCTTGATGCCCTTGAGTTATCAATTGCAAAATGGGGATCAATTAGAAATCATAACCTCAAGCAAACAAAAACCAAATGAGGAATGGCTCAAGTTTGTTGTTTCTGCTCGCGCTCGACAAAAAATCAAGTCTTCCTTAAATGAAGAGCGAAAGCATATAGCTCAAGACGGGAAGGAAATCCTTGAACGAAAGTTGAAGCAATTTAACGTATTGATGAATTCTGAGAACATAACATTTTTAGAGAAATTTTATGGGCTAGGGAGTGCGACGGATTTATATTATCGAATCGCGAAAGGAAAAATCGATGTCAATAAGATTCGCGAGATTGAAGATAAACATGGATTCTTACAAAGTTCCAAGAAAGATACAGTCGTCGTCAAGAAAGGTCGCAAAGGATTAGACGCGGCGCATCGGGCGGTGGATGCGAAAAAGGATGTGATTTACATCGGAGAGGATTTCAAAGGCATTGATTATCAAATGTCCAACTGCTGTAATCCAATCCCTGGTGATAAGGTCTTTGGCTTCATAACGATTAATCAAGGGATAAAAATTCATCGAGCGGATTGTCCGAATGCCGTTCATTTAATGTCAAAATATGCTTATCGCTGCGTAAAAGCCATTTGGAAATCGGAGGTGCTGGTGGAACGTTTAGCCGCCATACGAATTATTGGAATCGACCAGATCGGTTTGGTTAATCGTTTGACAGAAATTATTTCAAAAGAAAACAAAGTAAACATGAAGAGCATTCACTTTGAAACCAACGACGGTACCTTCGAAGGAAAGATTCATGTTATGGTATACGATACCGAGCATTTGGATCAGTTGACCCGTAAGTTTCAAGAAATTGAAGGGGTTCAGCGTGTTACGCGCTGGGATTCAGAAGATGAAATGCTAATCTAAGGTTTCATGAACCATAGCATACGGATTTCTAGGTCGTAGCATGGGGTTCCAGGAAAAATTCCGAATAAACCGTTCTTTGTCATCAATTTGATCTATCGGGAAAAATACCCCATCGGGTTTATCGAAAAATGTAATTTTTGCGACCTCACCACTATCCAAGTAAACAATCAATTCCGATGCAAATAAACGATTTAATCCCTTTCGTTTACGAGTTAATATACTGTCATTCTTTTGGTCCTCTAAGGGATAGAAGATGGTCCAAGCCTGACCACTAACTTTTGCTTTGGTAAGTAGGCTTTCTTTAAACCATGCATCAATTCGTTTTCCAGAGAGTTGGTTGAAACATGTACCTGTATCAACCTTCATAATAGAACTCGCATTTCCTAATATCTGAGCTTTTTCAATCACGCTGTCCATCAGAAACACACGAATGGAATCTCCTTTTAATTCACCGTTTTGTGCCCATAGTATCGGATGCTGAAATAAATCAATTCTCCCGATTTTACTGCTGTAATGAGCAGAATCGCAAACGGCTTGTGCATTGTTACTGAAGATTTTAACCCCTTTAGATCCATAGATGTTTCGCTCGTCAAGGCTGTCTTTTTGCATGCGGATGGTGTCTGCATGAATGAACAAGGAATCTTTTTGTCTGGTCTCTACGATGAGCGCATGGCCGGCCAAGGTGCTTTGAGAAACATTGTTCTGCGTGTGGAAATAGTCACCCAACAAGATTAAATGTTGGTTGTTTTCGTAAATCCGAACATGACCATTCCCCGTGAATAGTTGATTGGTTTCTTTGTAAAATGCGGTGTCACAATAAATCATTCGGTCCTTTTGTTTGATTAAAACGTTCTTTCTTAAAAGCCCTTCTTGAATATCAACCCGGTATAGTCCCTTATCACATTGAATTTCGATGCTGTCGTTTTTAATGGTGGTTGGACCATGGAAATAGGTGGTTTGCTTTTCGTAGATGAACTGCAAGGTATCAGTCGTCATGGTCAAGCGTTGTTTCTTGTAGTTTACTTTTCCACTAAAGAAACAGGTACCCGTGCTCGGGTAGAAGTAGCCTAATTTACTGGTGATTACTTCTTTATTTGTGCTGTTCTCAATTTTACCGTGGTTTCGATAAATGGCACGACCAGTTTTTGCGTTGTACTCCAACGAATCTGAGGTTAATTTATATTCTGAATCACGCACATTAACATGGCCCCAAAGCCTGGCAACTTTTGTACTTCCTGAATAGACCAAGGAGTCACAGTAAAGGTTAACATCGTCCTTGGTAATGTGAACCCTGCCGTAAGCGCGTACAATTTTATCTTTTTCTCGATAATGCGCAGAATCACAATACATGGTATTGCCTTGATAAATAAAGCTAACAGTTCCTACCAGTCGATGGGTTTGAGTTGCCTTGTTGAAATAAATCTTTTCTGAGCCTGGTAGAAGCTCCAGTTTTCCCTGTGATAGCAACACATTTAATGCGAAAACAAAGCCGGTTAACAGGGTGAAACGCACGAGATTCTGTGAGATTATTTTAAGAGCGTTTGAGCTCGGTCTGGACCTACTGATACCATTCGAATAGGAACTTCCAGTTGTTTTTCTAAATAATCCACATAGGTTTTTAGTGCTTCAGGGGCGTCATCATAAGATGTTAGCTTGGTCAAATCTGTTTTCCATCCTTCCATTTTTGTTAAGATCGGTTTAATTTCCAAATCACTCACATCATACGGGAATTCTGTTACCGTTTCTCCATTAATCTCATATCCTTCACAAATCATGATGTGATCGAAGATCCCTAATACATCGGCTTTCATCATGCACAATTCCGTTACGCCATTAATCATGATGGCATACTTCAATTGCACTAAATCTAAC
>JBEIDV010000137.1:0-5277 GCA_040383285.1 Crocinitomicaceae bacterium
GATTGGTGTTAAAAATAAAATCATTAACTCTGAGGTCAAAACGATTGAAGACCAATTAGACTGTGATTGTTACATTGCCATGGTGGAGACCCTGAACAATCGCTTACAAGACAACCAGGATTTTATTGAGAATGTAGGATTAGTAATTGTTGATGAAGCACATTACAATTCCTTCAGGAAGATCTTTCAATACTATGGAAACAGCAGCATCCTTGGCGTAACGGCCACACCACTGAGCAGCAATAAAACCTTACCGCTAAAAGACCATTACCATAAATTAATTACGGGCGAAAGCATTGCTGGATTGATTAAAATGGGGTATTTGGCAGATGCAGAAACCTATAACTACGATGTAAACCTTCACGGGTTGAAAATTGGAAATAACGGTGACTTTACCATTTCAAGTTCAGATGTAGTTTATAGTAATTTTTTCATGCAAGAAAAACTACTTTTTGCTTACGAAGAAGTGGCGCTTGGCACCAAAACCTTAATTTTTAATGCAGGTATAGAAACCTCCATCCATGTGTTTGAACTCTTCAAAAAACACAAGTATAAGGTAAAACATTTAGATTCTACCTTTAGCGACAAGGACCGTAAAGACACCCTTAAATGGTTTAAAGAAACACCCGATGCCATTTTAACTTCCGTTGGAATCTTAACCACGGGTTTTGATGAACCTTCTGTACAGACCATCATTCTGAATCGTGCGACGCGCTCACTTACCTTATATCATCAAATGATTGGAAGGGGTTCTCGAAGCATTCCAGGAAAAACCAATTTCCAAGTAATCGACTTAGGGAATAATGTTAGACGCTTTGGGTATTGGCAAGATCATATCAATTGGCAAGATGCTTTTCGTTTTCCTGACCGCTTTCTAGAATCTCGAATTTCAGAACTTGAAGATTTAGAATTTGAAATTGAATACGAATTTTCTAAGGGAATGGAAAAATATTTTGATGTAGAAATTCTCTCGGCCTTCAATATAAAGGAGAATTATTACGAATGCCTTGATGCCGGAATCAAAGGTAAACTCGCCATTGAGAATTCTATGAATAATCACTTTGAAGCAATTGTAAAGAAAGCTACCACGTTAACGGAAGGATTTAGATGCATGGAATTGTTGCAAGAGCACATTGAGCATCGTCTTAAGAATTATACCCGCTGTATTTCAAAGTCTACCGATAATTATTTAAAGTATTTAATGGAGACCTACAATCGGCAATTAAGTCAAAAGCTACGAATGCAGCTTGATGATTAAAATTGCTTAAATTTAGAAGATGAAAGCGTTTTATCTATTTCTGTTCCTCTGTCTTGCCCTTGTTAATAATGGCTGGTCTCAACGTTCGAAATTCAAGGTGTATTTCAATACCGTTCAGTTTTATGAACCCTCCATTGGTAATTACCTAGAATTGCATTTTCAGTTTGATGCGAAACACACCAAATTCCTTGCGAAGGATAATGGTTTACAAGCAACTACATACTTAAAAATCGAAATTAAGGACAGCACAAACAAGGTGTTTTTTACCGATGAGTACTTATTAAATTCTCCAATTTTCAAAGACAGTACCGTTGAAGATTTTTTTGAGCTACGACGAATTCCGTTAGCAAAAGGATTGTATCAAATTAACCTCACCTTATCCGATTGGAATGTGAAAAATTCTGAAATCAGGGGGAGTCAATTGTTGGAGGTAACAGACTTGGCTAAAACACCAACAATTTCTCAAGTGGAGGCCATTGATTATGCGAAAGCTGATACAAGTGCTGGTGTGTTTCAAAAAAATGGATTTCTTATTATCCCAAAGCTTAATGCCTATTACGGCACCATGTTAAATACCTTGCCCGTATATTTTGAGCTGTATAATGCGAACACGGGTCAATCGAGATATTTCATTGAAGAAGCTTTAATTGATACAGAAAATCAACGCGAACTTTTCTCCTACCATAAATCTACTGAACTCACGGAACGCGACCAGGTGGTACCCCTGATTAAACGAATAGACATTTCAACCCTTGCCAGCGGAGCCTACGCTTATTCCGTTTCCCTCACCAATGAAAAAGATAGCATTCTGTTTTCCTCAGAGTACTTTTTTGAACGCGGAAATATCACCTTGGATGATACCATCAATTACGCGAACACCATTCTTGACCCTAATTTCCAGCAATCACTACCCGATGATAGCTTGCACTTTTACTTGGGAAGTCTACTGCCTATTGTAAAGGCCTCAGAAAACAAGAACATTAGAAACTTATTAAAATCTAAAGACTTTAGTAGCATTCGCAAGTATTTTCAAGCGTTTTGGAATTCAACTTCTCCCGGTGATGCAAGCTATGCTTGGCTTAAGTATAAACAGCAAGTACAATACGTTCAAGGACTTTATAAAACTAATTTTCAACCGGGATATGAAACCGACCGAGGACGAGTTTACTTGCAATATGGAGCACCAAGTTCTGTAAATGCTCGCGAAGATTCGCCTTCGGAATACCCATATGAAATCTGGTTTTACAACAAAATCGGTAAATTCAGCAACCGACGGTTTATCTTTTACAACCCAGACCTCACCAATAACGCTTATCGCTTGTTACATAGTGATTTAGTGGGTGAAGTAAAGAATCCAGGCTGGTCGCAAATCCTCTCAAAACGCAATACGATTAACGGGACAGTTGACGACCCCAACCTTTTCAATGAGCGACATTGGGGACAAAACAGCAACGATCTTTTCCGACAGTACTAGTCATGAAAACGCTCGCAATTGTAATTCTAAACTATAACGGAAAGAAGCACCTCCAAACGTATTTACCCTCAGTGGTAGAATGCAGTAACGGTCATGACATCCTTGTTATTGATAACGGATCCTTAGATGATTCCATTCACTACATTAGCCTGACATTTCCTACTGTTCAGCTCATCCAATTAAAGGAAAATGTTGGCTTCGCTCAGGGGTATAATGATGGATTAGCAAGAATTGAGGGGAAGTACGAACATTACCTCTTGTTGAATTCGGATGTAGAAGTTTCTCCTGGGTACCTCTCTCCGCTCCTTTCGCGCATCGCAGGGCCAAGTATTGCTGCAGTTCAACCAAAAATACTGAGCCATGTCAACAAAACACGATTTGAGCATGCCGGAGCAAGCGGTGGGTTTTTAGACACCCATGGATTTCCTTTTTGTCGCGGACGTATTTTTGATGCATGTGAAACAGACCAAGGTCAATACGATGAGGCAATGCCTGTATTTTGGGCCAGCGGTGCGTGTTTACTTATTAAGTCTACCCTGTTTCATGAAGTGAATGGATTTGATGGTAAGTTTTTTGCCCACATGGAAGAAATCGATTTATGTTGGCGCTTACAACATAAAGGGTATCAAATTTGGGTTGAACCAAACAGCACGGTTTATCATTTAGGCGGCGGAACGCTTTCCTATGAATCGAACACCAAAGTGTTCCTGAATTTTCGCAACAACCTGTACATGTTGGCTAAAAATGAAACGGGCTTTTGGCAAGGCAAGATCTTCATTCGAATGCTATGGGATGGCCTCGCAGCAGCACAATTTTTACTCAAAGGAAAGCCAGCATTACTGTACCAAGTATTAAAAGCACATATAGCATTCTACGGCGCTTTACCAAGACTAATCTCCCAACGCCCAAGCAAAAAAAATACGGTGCTGGGTCGCTATAAAGGCAACATTGTTATCGATTATTTCTTAAAGAAAAAAAATAAGTATTCAGACCTAAGCCTATGAAAAACAAGATATTAGGATTTATAATTTTTATTCCAATACTACTTAACGCCCAAGTCAATGAGTTAAAGAAAGCGAGCGATCGGGCACATTCCCTACTGAATCCGCTTAGAAACGTTGACCCAAACCTTCTGAGTTATGTCAATCCCTTTATTGGAAGCGGCGGACACGGACACACATTCCCAGGTGCAACAGTTCCGTTCGGAATGGTGCAATTGAGTCCTGACACACGCATGGAAGGCTGGGATGGTTGCGGCGGCTATCACTATTCAGACTCGATCATTCATGGATTTAGCCATACACACCTCAGTGGAACCGGTGTTCCTGATTACGCAGATTTATTGATCACACCAGTTTGCGGAAGCTATCCGTCGATTCCATCGTATAATGTAGGAGGCAACTATGGATATGCCTTCGACCATACACGAGAAAAGGCCAGTCCTGGAAATTATAGCGTAACCCTGCTCGATGGAAATATCGATGTTGAGCTCACAGCTACCCAACGCACCGGGATTCATAAATACACCTTCAACGGTAAAGGAAAACGTTACATTGTCTTGGATTTAGATTATCGCGACAAGGTGCTTGATGCAGGTTTTACAATCAATGGAAACCAAGAAATTTCAGGATATCGCAAGTCAGAGGGTTGGGCCAAGCTTCAATACTTCTATTTCGCGCTTAAATCCTCTGTCCCTTTTACCAATTCAGAATTGATCACCTCGGAAGGACAACACCGATTAGTGCTATATTTTGGAAAAAAAGTAGATGAAATTGAACTCAGGGTTGGGATTTCCGCGGTAGATGAAGCGGGCGCAAAACAGAATTTAATGCATGAAACCGAGGGACTCCTATTTGATAAACTCTCGACGAATGCAAGGAATGCCTGGCAAATTGAATTATCAAAAATTCAAGTGGAATCAAGCAACTTGACAGAAAAAACTATATTCTATACCGCACTTTACCACACCATGATGGCCCCGAATATCTTTTCCGACGTGGATGGTCGATACCGAGGACGAGACTTTCAAATTCATACCATTGATAAGAAAATACCTCAATATACGGTGTTCTCTTTGTGGGACACCTATCGCGCCACACACCCCTTGTTTACTATCATTGATCAGAAACGAACCAATGCCTTCATACAAACTTTTTTACGACAATTTAATGAAGGAAAAGACCTACCGGTTTGGGAATTATCAGCGAACGAAACGGAGTGCATGATTGGATTTCACAGCGCATCGGTAATTTCAGATGCCTATGTAAAAGGAATTCGAGATTATTCAGCGGAAGATGCGTTAAATGCGATGGTCTACACGTCAAATCTGAACGAATTTGGAAAGACCTTATTTCGGGATTATGGACTTATCTCCTCCGATTGGGAATCTGAATCGGTTTCAAAGTCACTCGAATATGCTTACGACCACTGGTGTATTGCTCAAATGGCACGCGCCATGAATAAACAAGAACTTGCCGCCACGCACGATCAATTCGGGTTAAATTTCATCAATCATTTTGACCCAAAAACGAAGTTTATGCGAGCC
>JBEIDV010000138.1:0-5265 GCA_040383285.1 Crocinitomicaceae bacterium
TAGAGGATCTAAATCGAAAGGAAAAAGATTTGGAACGCTCCCAAGGAGAACTAACGCAAAAAAGTTCAAGCTTAGACGGTAGAATGCAGGAACTGGATAAAATCCAACAAAAACGTGTGGCTGAATTATCAAAAATTAGCAGCCTTCAACCGGAAGAAGCAAAGAAAATGTTAATGGATGCCTTGGTAGATGAAGCGCGCACTGCTGCGATGGCTCAAATTAAAGAGATTTCAGAAGAAGCTAAGTTAAACGCAAACCGTGAAGCACGTCGAATCGTTATACAAACCATTCAACGGGTAGCAACCGAACAGGCGATAGAAAATGCTGTTACTGTTTTTAACATCGAATCCGATGAGGTTAAAGGTCGAATAATTGGTCGTGAAGGACGTAATATTCGTGCGTTAGAAGCAGCAACCGGTGTCGAAATCATTGTGGATGACACACCAGAAGCCATTATCCTATCTTGTTTTGATCCAGTTCGTCGCGAAATTGCGCGTTTATCTTTACATCAATTAGTGTCTGATGGTCGAATTCATCCAGCGCGCATTGAAGAGGTTGTGGCTAAAACCAAAAAGAACCTCGATGAGGAGATCGCAGAAACAGGACGACGTACGTGTATCGATTTAGGTATTCATGGCCTACATCCTGAATTAATGCGAATGGTGGGACGTATGAAGTATCGTTCATCTTACGGACAGAACTTGCTTCAACACTCTCGAGAAGTAGCTAACCTTTGTGCAATTATGGCCGCTGAACTGGGGCTGAATGTTAAAGTGGCTAAACGAGCAGGTCTTTTACATGACATTGGTAAAGTTCCGGATGAAGAACCAGAATTACCACACGCAATCCTTGGAATGAAAATCGCCGAGAAATATGGTGAAAAACCAGATGTCTTGAATGCCATTGGAGCTCACCACGATGAAATCGAAATGAAAACATTGATTTCTCCGATCGTTCAAGTCTGTGATGCAATTTCTGGTGCACGCCCAGGCGCTCGTCGTGAAATCGTTGAAGCATACATAAAACGAATTAAAGAACTTGAGAATTTAGCGCTTTCCTATGATGGTGTTGGTAGTGCGTATGCAATTCAAGCAGGACGTGAGTTGCGCGTATTGGTTGAAGCTGAAAAAGTAACAGATCAACGCGCAGAAGAACTATCGTTTACTATATCTCAACGAATACAAACAGAAATGACCTATCCGGGTCAAGTAAAAGTAACCGTTATCCGAGAAAAAAGAGCAGTGAATTACGCTAAATAATGTATGCTTCCCGCTGATTTAAAACTCATTGCAGGTCCATGTAGTGCAGAGTCTTACGAACAATTAAGAGCTGTAGCTCAACAATTGGATTCAGTAAATTTATTTGCCTTTCGAGCAGGGATATGGAAACCAAGAACTCAACCCGGTGCCTTTGAGGGCGCAGGAGCGGAGGGATTACGTTGGATGCGCGACATTCAAGATGAGTTCGATTTGAATGTTATAACCGAGGTGGCTAATTCATCACATGTAGAAAACGTGTTAGCTCACGGATTTAATATGATGTGGATTGGCGCTAGAACAACATCTAATCCTTTTTCTGTTCAAGAACTGGCAGATTCCCTTCAGGGTACCGAGGCAACAATACTTATTAAAAATCCTACGAATCCAGACTTAAAACTTTGGGTAGGAGGAATAGAACGCTTGTATAAAGCTGGGGTTAAAAAAGTAATTGCTATTCACCGGGGATTTTCGACGTATGATAAACTGAAATATCGAAACCTTCCCAATTGGCAAATTCCAATTGCATTACGTGCTGAGTTTCCGGGTTTAGAAATTATTTGCGACCCTTCCCATATTTCAGGAATTGCAAATAATGTTTTTGAGGTATCACAGAAGGCAGTTGATTTGAAATTTGATGGGTTAATGATTGAAGTTCATCCGAATCCCTCCGTAGCAAAAACGGATGCGAAACAGCAATTAACACCCAAGGAATATCTTGAGTTACTTGCAAGGTTGAAACTACGCAGCAGAGAGGCTATAGATCAAGAAGAAATACGTGAATTGCGCGCGAACATTTCTATCCTAGACAATCAAGTGGTTGAGCTGTTTGCTAAACGTATGGATTTAGTTGAACAGATCGGTCACTATAAGAAGCGAAATAATATTGCTATTTTTCAACCGAATCAATGGGAAGAAGCCTTAGCTAAATTTCTCAGCTTATCTGAAGATGCGGAGTTATCGAAGGAGTTTGCGGCAGAAGTTTTTAAATTGATTCATCAAGAGTCTATAGATATTCAATCAAAAATATTACGTAATTCTGATAAAGGTGATTCGAATCCCTAACCTTGTATTACCTGCTCCTATTCAGGCTCCCGTCTCTAAAAGCCACATGCAACGGGAACTTTTAATGTCCGTACTAGCGAATTCACCTTCACGATTATATGGTAATTTCGTTTCGCTTCCAGATGATGTGTTATCTGCCATACAATGTATTGAGTCATTCGGCGCTACCGTAAGCTTAAATGATAATAAGATAGAAGTTATTCCACCATCCAATTCTATCATAAAAAGTGAACTTTCTGTTTATGTAGGGGAGTCTGGTTTTTTAATTAGAAACATAATTTCCATCGGATTTTTATTTGCTCGGAGACTTATCATTCATGCTAAAGGCACATTACTGACGCGTGACCTTCATATGAATGAGTCCCTATTAACTCAATTGGGCTTAGTTAAACGTTCAACTGATGGTGAATGGCCTTTAGTTTTAGAACAAATCAATCCATGCCATCAACACATTCAACTTGACGCGTCCGCTACTTCTCAAATTGCGTCTGGCGTCTTAATCCGTTTGGCTCAATCTACAGGGGAGCGTAGCCTGATCTTAACCAATCTTGTTAGCACACCGTATCTTCAAATGACGGTTCAAAATTTAATAAATCGCGGTGTTAATCTTTCGTGGATCGATAATTGCATTTCCTTTGATGATAATTGCCGAATTCAGGGCGGAGAAATCCAAATTGATTGCGATTGGAGTGGGGCCGCCAACCTGCTTTGCATGGGTGCGATTTCCAAAGAAATATCTGTTAAAGGCTTAAGAAGCCAAGGAAACCAGGCAGATGAGTATATTCTTGATGTATTGACGTTGTACGGCGCGCAGATTGAATGGAGTGGAGATGTAATTACGGTAACGCATGTCGAAAATCGTTCGTTTAGTTGCGATCTAACTCATTGTCCGGATTTGTTTCCGTTGTTGTGTGTGTTAGCCGCATCGGCAAACGGAACATCAATCATACAAGGAACGAATCGCTTGAAGAATAAAGAATCGGACCGCTTAACATCCGCTATGGCTATGCTTAGTGCCTTAGGTGTTCATTTTGAAATAGGAACTAATGAGCTTATGATAACGGGCGGAATTAAGAACCATGAGCCCCACATTGATACCTATAATGATCATCGGTTGGTGTTAGCGGCGATTGTTGCATCAACAATTCCTTCATTGAACGTATGGTTGAATGAAGTGGACTCCGTGGTAAAATCATTCCCTGAAATGAAACTTTATCTGTAAATCGAAGTAAACACATCCAAATTAATTAATTATGAAAAAAATCTATGTTTTAATCTTTGCTGTGATTGGTGGAGTAAGTGCGAAAGCGCAAATGATGCAGGGGAATATTTCAATTGATCCTTACATTGGAGTACCAAACTGGGCGAACTCATTATTATTTAATCATTATGAGGGTAATCAAACCAATGTTCAAGATTATAAAGTAGTGGGAAGCATGTTGTCTTATGGTGGTAGATTTGAATATATGGCATCAGATAGGGTAGGAGTTGGAGCAGATGTTAACTATGAAGTATCTGGTAATTCATATAAGTTTGATGATTATGTATATGATGCGAATAACAATAGGCTAACAGATGCGAATGGTGACTTTTTGATTAATCAATATCAAACCCAATACACTGCTAAGAAATTGCGTGCCATGTTTCGGTTGAATTATCATTTTGTTCAAGAGGAGAAAATAGATATGTATGCGGGTTTTGCTGGAGGTTATAAATCGGCAAATCGCGCGAGTGAGACAAATCCAACAACTTCTAGATACACGGACGCAAATCTCGATCGTGCGCTAATTCCTGTTTCTCTTCGTGTGGCTATCGGTGCTAAAATGTATTTTACACAAAACATCGGAGCGCATGTTGAGTTAGGTGCTTTCGGAGGTGGTTTGCTTCAAGCGGGACTTTCTGTTAAGTTCTAATTAAATCATATAGAAATAAAAAAAGGGAGGCTTGCCTCCCTTTTTTTATGATCTTAATTTTTAATTAATTTTCCATAAGTTTAATCAAGTTCAAGGCCGATCCGGCTTTAAACCATTCGATTTGCGATTGATTATACGTATGATTTAGGATAATATCATCGTGCGTCCCATTGTCATGACGAATTCTTAGCGTTAGTGACTTCTCAGGAGCGAATGATTCAAGATCTATGAAATCAAATACATCATTTTCATGGATTTTATCGTAATCAGCTTCATGTGTAAACGTTAATGCCAACATCCCTTGTTTCTTTAAATTCGTTTCATGAATTCGAGCAAAGGATTTAACAATCACTGCAGAAACACCCAAGTGTCTTGGTTCCATCGCAGCGTGCTCTCTTGAACTTCCTTCTCCATAGTTATGGTCACCCACAACAATCGAAGGAACCCCAGCCGCCTTGTATGCGCGTTGAACCGCTGGAACTTCGCCGTAGCTTCCGGTTAACTGATTTTTCACTTCATTCGCTTTTCCATTAAACGCATTTTCAGCACCAATTAAAAGGTTATTTGAAATATTATCTAGGTGTCCGCGGTATTTCAACCAAGGACCCGCCATTGAAATGTGGTCGGTCGTACATTTTCCTTTAACCTTAATCAACAGTTTAGCATCGGTAATGTTTTTACCATTCCAAACTGGGAAGTTTTCTAACAATTGAAGTCGTTGAGAATCCTGAGCTACAATAATATTAACGTCACTTCCATCTGCCGCTGGTGCTTGATATCCATTATCTTCTACAGCAAACCCTTTCGTTGGTAACTCATCCCCTACAGGTGGTGTTAACTTAAAGGACTTACCTTCTGCATTCGTTAAGGTGTCTGTTAATGGATTGAATCCTAAATCTCCTGCAATCGCTAGGGCAGCAACCATTTCTGGACTGGTAACAAAGGCGTGAGTATTCGGGTTACCATCGGCACGTTTAGAGAAGTTTCGGTTGAATGAATGAACAATGGTATTTTTTTCTTGCTTTTCCGCA
>JBEIDV010000139.1:0-5264 GCA_040383285.1 Crocinitomicaceae bacterium
GACTTAAACGCATCATTAGACGAAGAAAAAAGCAATACACGCCATAAGCCTAGAACTTTTATTACATTCGTATTGTTAATCTACGTATGAATCGCATCCTAATAGTTCTTCTCATTATCTTCGGTTCAGGTCAGTCCCTGAGCTTTGCTAAAGAGCCAATACGCGTGTTATTCATAGGTAATTCCTACACCTACCGCAATCACATGCCGCGCATGTTCATGAAAATCGCAAAGGCCAATGGAAAGCACGTAGAAGTAAATTGGTGCGTCAAAGGAAAAACATCGTTCTACAGGCACTCTTTGCGAAAGAAAGTGTATCGAGCTATCCAATGGAAAAAATGGGATTACGTGGTACTGCAAGGATCCAGTCGAGACATGCTAAAGGACAGTGCAACCTATTATGAAAAAACGCTGCCTGGGTTAACCAAAATTGTCTCAAGCATTAAGCAACGGAACCCTAAGACCAAATTAGTATTCTTTATGACCTGGTCGTATAAAAAGGGGTATCCTAAGTATGCGTATTCCAACACGCATTACAAAATGATTAGAAGGATCTCGGCAAAATATAAGGTACTTGCCTCTGATTTCGATGCCTTACTTGTACCGGTGGGCTTAGTATTTGAAAAATTATATTTTAAACATCATATAAAATCGCTTTATAAACCTGACAACAGTCACCCCAGTAAATTGGGGTCTTACGCCGCCGCCTGTAGTTTTTATTCGGTAATATTTAAGGAACGAGTTAGTCACACGCCTCAAGCCTATTTAAAAATTAAAAAGCATAATGTGATTGAATCCTTAGTGTGGAAATATACACGAACGAAATAATCCGATTACCTTTAGGCAATAAAACGTTTAATATGAAAAGAACTTTATCTGTAATTCTTGGTTTGCTTGTCATTTCTTATGTTTCTATTATTTCACAAAGCAGCCAAACAGTCGAAACAAAATGTGTTCAAATTAAGTGCAGCAAAACCAACTTTATAGTTTCTATGTCAGGCACGAGTGAAGCAGACATCACCAAACAAATAAAGCAAAAATACCCAGATTGCTCGTTTACCTTCGTGGACAAATCAAAGTGTAAGAAATAATTACATTATTTTTCGGTACTTGATTCGTTTCGGGCCACTGTCCCCCAAGCGTTTCTTTTTGTTTTCCTCGTATTCAGAGTAGGAACCTTCGAACCAATACACCTGAGAATCACCTTCAAAGGCCAGAATGTGCGTACAAATACGATCTAAGAACCATCGGTCGTGAGAAATAACCACCGCACAACCCGCAAAGCGCTCGATGCCTTCTTCTAATGCGCGCAAGGTGTTCACATCAATATCATTCGTTGGCTCATCCAGCAACAAGACGTTGGCTTCAATCATTAAGGTCATTGCCAAATGCAAACGATTTCGTTCTCCACCGGAAAGTACGCCAACTTTTTTATTTTGGTCCGAACCGTTAAAGTTGAACTTTGACAAGTACGCTCGGGCATTGATCTTTTGATTACCAATCTCAATAAATTCAAGGCCATTGGAAACTACATCATAAACCGATTTATTTGGATCTAAGGATTTATGGTTCTGGTCTACATAGCCCAGCTTCACAGTTTCTCCTACTTTAAATTCTCCACTATCGGGCATGAGTTCTTCCATAATCATTTTGAATATGGTCGTTTTCCCCGCACCATTTGGTCCGATGATACCGACAATACCTGCAGGTGGAAGCGAGAAATTCAAATCATCGTATAGCAATTTATCTCCAAAGCTTTTACCTACATGTACCGCTTCAATCACATTGTTTCCAAGTCGTGGACCATTCGGAATCGGGATTTCGAGTGTAGCTTCTTTTTCTTTACCATCTTCTGAGAGCATTTTCTCGTAATTCTGAAGCCTAGCTTTCGATTTGGCCTGACGTGCTTTTGGATTCATTCGCACCCATTCTAACTCTTGCGCAAGCATGCGTTGACGTTTAGATTCAGTCTTTTCTTCCTCTTTTAATCGTTTTCCTTTCTGTTCAAGCCATGAGCTGTAGTTTCCTTTCCAGGGAATTCCCTCTCCCCGATCCAGTTCAAGAATCCAACCCGCTACATTATCCAAGAAGTACCGGTCGTGGGTTACCGCAATTACAGTACCTTGATATTGTTGTAAATGTTGCTCTAACCAATCAATTGATTCTGCATCCAAGTGGTTTGTTGGCTCATCCAGCAAGAGTACATCTGGATTTTGAAGCAAGAGTCGACATAGCGCTACGCGACGTTTTTCTCCACCTGAAAGCGATGCGATTGCTTGATCATCGGGCGGACAGCGCAAGGCATCCATGGCACGTTCAATTTTATTATCCAATTCCCAGGCATCAAGCGCATCAATTTTATCTTGAACTTCCCCTTGACGAGCGATTAGCTTATCCATTTTATCCGGATCATTCATGACGTCCTCATCCATGAACGCATTGTTAATGTCTTCATATTCCTTAAGCACATCAACGATTTCTTTAGCCCCTTCAAGTACAATTTCTTTTACCGTTTTATTCGGGTCCAACTCAGGTTCCTGTGGAAGATATCCGACACTGTAGCCTGGAGAGAACACAACGTCTCCCTGATACGATTGATCCAACCCTGCAATGATTTTCATTACAGTAGATTTTCCCGCACCGTTCAATCCAATGATACCGATTTTAGCACCATAGAAAAAGCTGAGGTAAATGTTTTTAATGATTTGTTTTCCTTGTGGGGTCGACTTGGACACGCCAACCATGGAGAAAATAATTTTCTTATCGTCTGACATAATGCTATTAATTAATTCTTGTAAATTTTTGGGGTATAAAGCCCCCATTTCGCTAATCGATATCCGATACTCACTCCAATGACGCCGAAACCATATTTCATGGAGCGCGAAAAATTAATGGATGAGGCTTCTTCAAAATACTTGGTTGGACAGGTTACTTCCCCAATTTCGTATCCGGCATAAAACAACTGGGCTAACATTTGATTATCAAAGATAAAGTCATCCGAATTCAATTCGATGTCGATTTTTGAGAACACCTCTTTGGCAAATGCACGGTATCCTGAATGGTATTCCGAGAGCTTCTGACTCATGAGGATATTCTGCCCCAGGGTTAAAAAGCGATTTGCAATGTATTTATACATGGGCATGCCTCCCTTAAGCGCTCCCTTCCCTAAAATTCGTGAACCAAGCACAACGGGATAGACATCAAAGGCAATAATGGCGGCGATGGAATGAATCAATTTCGGGGTGTATTGATAATCTGGATGGAGCATGATTACAATGTCGGCATTCAGCTCCAAGGCCTTGTTATAGCAAGATTTCTGGTTGCCCCCATAGCCCCGGTTATTTTCATGGCGAATCACGTGTTGAATTCCCAATTTTTTAGCTAATTCAGAGGTATGATCCCTGCTGGCATCATCCACTAAAACCACTTCATCTACAATGTCAAATGGAATCTCGTTGTAGGTCATTTCAAGGGTCTCTGCGGCATTATACGCCGGAAGCACAATGCAAATGCGTTTTTGATTTAACATGACGCAAAGGTACGTAGAAATCCATATAAAAAGCGTTGAAAAAGTGTTCAAAACCTCTAAAAAATCAACGATTTTGCGAATCAATTAGAATCAAATAAAAAGTAAATTTGCTACTTGAATTTGTCTACCTTGGAATTACCAGAGAAAGTAAAAGGAATTTTTGCCGCGTATTTAGAGCAGAATGGTCACAGAAAGACCCCTGAACGCTTCGCGATACTCAATGAAATATATACCTATGAAGGGCATTTTGACATTGAAACCTTGTACTTTAAAATGAAAGCGGACAACTACCGTGTATCGAGAGCTACGCTTTACAACACGATTGAATTACTCTTGGCTTGTAACCTGGTGCGCAAGCACCAATTCGGAAAAGCCATGGCGCAATACGAAAAAGCACATGGGTCAAAGCAGCACGACCATATCATCTTGACAGATTCAGGCGAAGTTATTGAGTTTTGTGATCCAAGAATACAACAAATCAAAGCAACAATTGAAGATATTTTTGGGGTAGAAATCCAACACCATTCGCTATATTTTTACGGAATTAAAAACAAAGAAAATGATTGATTATTTCATTTCGAACGGTGAAAACACCACCTGCATCACCTTAGAAGGAAAATTACTTTCCGATGCGGATTTAAAAGCAGTATCTACGGAAATTGAGAAATTACAGAACTGGAATATTATCCTAGACTTAAAGGACCTTACCCATGTGAATTCCAGTGGGATTGCATTCATGGTGAGAATTTTAACCAGATCTCGAGTTAACGGTGGCGATGCAGTGATTGCCCAAGTTAATTCTAACCTTAAAAAACTATTTGATATAACTAAAATGCATGAGGTGTTCGCAATTTATCCGACCATCGAAGATGCAACTAATCATTTTAACCAATAATTATGAAAGTGGATGTGTTGTTAGGCCTTCAATGGGGAGATGAAGGAAAAGGTAAAGTAGTTGATGTATTAACCCCATCATATGATATCATAGCTAGATTTCAAGGGGGACCAAATGCGGGTCATACGCTTGAATTCGAAGGAATAAAACATGTATTACATACAGTACCTTCTGGAATTTTCAGAGCCGAAGCGCTCAATGTAATTGGAAATGGAGTGGTTATTGACCCCATTGTATTTGCTGGAGAACTTGACAAACTGGCTCCGTTTAATATTGATTTGAAGAGTCGCTTATTAATTTCAAAAAAAGCCCACTTAATTTTACCTTCTCACCGCTTATTAGACGCTGCGTCTGAACAGGCAAAAGGCCTTAAGAAAATAGGCTCAACGCTTAAAGGAATTGGTCCAACATACATGGACAAAACAGGTCGTAACGGCTTGCGAGTGGGTGATTTATTTTCTCCAAATTTCAAAGCAAAGTATGAGGAATTGAAGGAAAAACACTTGAACCTATTAAACCACTACGAAGGGTTTACCTACGACATCACCGAGATGGAGACCGAATGGTTCAAGCAAATTGAACGCCTCAAAGCATTGACGTGTATTGAAAGCGATCATTACTTAAACCGTGCATTAAAAAACAAGCAACGCATTTTGGCCGAAGGCGCCCAAGGCACGATGCTCGACATTGACTTCGGAACGTATCCGTTTGTAACATCATCGAATACGGTTACGGCAGGAACATGTACCGGATTAGGAGTTCCTCCATCAGCGATTGGTAAGGTGATTGGGATTTTCAAAGCGTATTGCACGCGTGTGGGTAGCGGACCTTTTCCGAGTGA
>JBEIDV010000140.1:0-5210 GCA_040383285.1 Crocinitomicaceae bacterium
GAAGGGATTATCCTTGCACAATCTACTGCAGATGGAAAAGCAGGCGTTATTTTAGCCTTGAATTGTGAAACAGATTTCGTTGCTAAAAACGAAGGGTATGTTTCTCTTGTTCAATCCTTAGTAGACCTAGCACTTACTAACTTACCTGAAAGCGCAGACGCACTGAAATCATTATCGTATGATGGTAAATTGAGTGTTGAAGACAAAATCACTGAGCAAATTGGTGTAATTGGTGAAAAACTTGATCTTTCAAGTTATGCCGTGTTACGCGGTGAACGTGTAGTAGCATACAATCACCCAGGAAACCAATTAGCTACGATGGTTGTTTTGAATAATTCATCTGAGGATGCTGCAGAAGCAGGTCGTCAAGTGGCTATGCAAGTAGCTGCAATGAATCCAATCGCAATTAATAAGGATGGCGTTGATGCTAGAACGATTGAGCGTGAAATCGAAGTTGGTAAAGAACTTGCAATCCAAGAAGGTAAACCAGCAGATATGGCAGAAAAAATTGCCATGGGTCGTTTGAATAAGTTCTTCCAAGAAAACACCTTATTAAGCCAACAATTCGTTCGCGACAATAAACTTACTGTAGAACAGTTTTTAAATACGACGGAGAAAGGACTTACAGTCACCGATTTCCGAAGATTTTCCTTAAGTTAATACGAAAAAGCCTCACAATTGTGAGGCTTTTTTTTTATCACACAAGATTCATTTTATTATATTTGAGCGCAAATCATGAAGTACAAACGCATCCTTTTAAAACTAAGTGGTGAATCCTTGATGGGTTCTAAACAATTTGGAATTGATAATCAACGCCTTGCGAACTACGCCGCTGAAATTAAAGAAATCCATGAGATGGGAATTGAAATTGCCATTGTAATTGGAGGAGGTAACATCTTCAGAGGGGTTCAAGCCGAAGAAGGAGGCATGGACCGTACACATGGAGACTATATGGGAATGCTAGCCACTATGATTAATTCCATGGCCCTTCAATCTGCGCTTGAAACTTCTGGTTTACAAACCCGATTACTTTCTGCAATTGAAATGAAGGCCATTGCTGAACCGTTTATTCGAAGAAGAGCTGTGCGTCATTTGGAAAAAGGAAGAATTGTAATCTTTGGTGCCGGAACTGGAAACCCGTTCTTCACTACCGATTCAGCTGCTAGCTTACGAGCTATAGAAATTAATGCCGATGTTATTTTAAAAGGCACGCGAGTTGATGGTATTTATACTGCCGATCCATTCAAAGATATCAGTGCCATTAAATATGAGCAAATCACCTTTGATGAGGTTTACCAGCAAGGATTAAATGTGATGGATTTGACTGCATTTACCTTGTGTAAAGAAAATAACTTGCCCATTATAGTGTTTGATATGGATACCCCAGGTAATCTGAAAGATTTATTAAAGGGGAAAAAAGTAGGAACCCTCGTACATAATTAATCCGATGACAGAAGAATTAGATATGATCTTTGACGAGTTCAAGTCTTCCAGTGAAAAGACCCTCGTTCATTTAGATACAGAATTAAGCAAAGTAAGAGCTGGAAAGGCCAGTCCTGGAATGCTCAACGGCGTAATGGTGGAATATTATGGCTCCATGACACCCCTGCAACAAGTCGCCAATGTCAATACGATTGATGCGCGAACTATTGTAGTGCAGCCGTGGGAAAAACCCTTGTTAAATGATATTGCAAAAGGGATTCTTAATGCAAACCTTGGATTAAATCCGCAAAGTAACGGAGAGCAATTGATAATTTCCGTTCCACCGTTGACTGAGGAGCGGCGGCGTGATTTGGTGAAGCGTGCCAAGGCGGAATGCGAACACGCTAAAGTTGGGATACGAAGCCAACGAAAAGATGCCATGGACATGATTAAAGACATGAAAAACGATGGCTTATCGGAAGATTTGGCTAAAGGTGCTGAAGAAGAAGTGCAACAAATCACGAATGGATTCATCAAGCGCATTGATGACATTCTTGAAATCAAAGAAAAAGACATCATGACGGTATAAGTCAAAAGATTATTATAACAAAAAAGGGAGGCTAGCCTCCCTTTTTTGTTATCTCATACTATCCCTATAAGGTGCCTCGATTTTCTTGTTCTCGCTCAATCGCTTCAAACAAGGCTTTGAAATTACCCTTACCAAAAGATTGTGCTCCTTTACGCTGAATGATCTCGAAAAACAAGGTTGGACGATCCACTACAGGCTTCGTGAATAATTGCAACAAATACCCTTCATCGTCACGGTCAATTAAAATACCATGCTTCTTTAAAGTAGCAACATCCTCATCAATTTCCCCTACGCGCTCAATTAAATCATCGTAGTATGTTTCAGGAACATATAAGAACTCTACCCCTCGGTCGCGCATGGCAGATACTGTGGTAACAATGTCATCCGTTGCTACAGCAATGTGCTGCACTCCTGGTCCTTTATAAAAGTCAATATACTCTTCAATCTGAGATTTCTTTTTTCCTTCGGCCGGTTCATTAATTGGGAATTTAATTCTTCCATTGCCATTACTCATCACCTTAGACATTAGGGCCGTATAATCGGTAGAAATGTCTTTATCATCGAAGGATACAATTTGAGCGAAGCCCATCACCTTGGCATAAAATTCAACCCATTGATTCATCTCGTTCCAACCCACATTACCTACCATGTGATCAATAAACTTTAAGCCAACCGGCGCTGGGTTGTAATGCGATTCCCAAGTTCTATATCCCGGTAAAAACACCCCATCATACCCCTTTCGTTCAACAAATATGTGTACTGTTTCTCCATAGGTATGGATTCCGGATCGTACCACATACCCATGCTCATCTTCTTCACGTGTTGGCTCCATGTATGGTTTGGCACCACGTTTCACTGTTTCTTCGAACGCTTTGGTAGCATCTTCAACCCACAACGCAACCACTTTTACCCCATCTCCATGTTTTACAATGTGCTCATTAATTGCTCCGCCTTCATTCAACGGCGTAGTTAACACCAAGCGAATTTTTCCTTGACGCAACACATAAGATACCCGGTCTTTCATTCCTGTTTCTAAGCCCGCATAGGCTTCCGATTGAAACCCAAAGGCCGTTTTGTAATAGAGTGCTGACTGCTTCGCATTCCCTACATACATTTCCACATAATCTGTCCCAAGTAAAGGCAAGAAATCCTCCGCATCTTCAAAGATTTTTTTCAGGCCATACTCATAGTTTGCAATGTCTTTTAAATTTTTTATTTCTGCTGCCATGTTATATTGTAATATTTTTTAGTGAATCCATGACTTTTCATAGCCATCAACTTTTAATCCCAGCGCTTGTTTAGTCACCTTTAACGGCCTAAAGGTATCTATCATTACCGCTAATTCCTGTGTTTCTGTTTTTCCAATGCTTCGCTCATAGGCTCCTGGATGGGGTCCGTGTGGAATCCCCGCAGGATGCAAGGTAATCTGTCCTTGCTCTATGTTATTTCTACTCATAAAATCCCCATCTACATAGTACAACACCTCATCCGAATCAATGTTACTGTGATTGTAAGGTGCTGGAATTGAATCTGGATGATAATCGTACATCCTAGGCACAAAAGAACACATCACAAACCCTGAAGTTTCAAAGGTTTGATGCACGGGTGGTGGTTGATGAACTCTTCCGGTAATGGGTTCGAATTCATGAATGGAGAAGGCATATGGGAAATTATAGCCATCCCAACCTATGACATTAAACGGGTGATGCAAATACACGTAATCATATAATACATCCTGTTTCTTGATCCGAATTAGGAATTCCCCTTCCTCATCGTGCGTTTCTAATACATGGGGTGGACGAATGTCACGCTCGCAAAACGGAGAATGCTCCAATAACTGTCCAAACCAATTTCGATAACGCTTTGGAGTGTATACCGGATTGAATGATTGCACGGCAAATAAGCGGTTGTTCGAATCATTAAAATGAATCTGATAAATCATTCCGCGTGGAATTACCAGGTAGTCGCCGTAGGAGAAATCAATATTTCCAAGCTGCGTCTTTAAGGTACCGCTGCCTTTGTGAACGAACAGTACTTCATCCGCATCTGCATTCTTGTAGAAATAATCCGTCATGGATTCCTGAGGGGCGGCTAATTCGATATAACAATCGGAGTTTACTAATACGGGGGTTCTACTCTCCAAAAAATCAGCTGTAGGAGTTAATTGAAATCCTTGTAATGAGAACATGGTCATGTGCTTCTCTAAAGCAACTTCAGGCGCAATATTCGTTTGGCCTTTAATTTCTTTAACCACCGTTGGCGGGTGAACATGATACATTAAGGTTGACATCCCATCAAAACCAACTGTCCCAAAGAGCTGCTCGTGATACAAACTACCATTTGGTTGTCTAAACACCGTATGACGTTTTGGAGGAATTTGTCCAAGTTTATGATAAAAAGGCATTTTTTTGAAATTTAAAAATCAAATGTACCGCTAGGTTGACCAAGTTACAAATGATTTTCGTCAGTTTTTCTAAATTCCATTTTTTTCAGGCATTTTCTTGGTTAAATTTGTGCTTATGGGAAAAACTATAATCATAGGCGCTGGAGGACAAATTGGCACAGAACTTACCCTCGCATTGCGCAATCAATATACGAAAGATCAAATTATCGCAGCCGATATCAAGGAGCATGCGCCTGAATTAATACAAGATGGTCCGTACATCCAACTGGATATTCTAAACCGTGAGGCCGTGCGAAGTTATATTATCGACAACCATATCGAAACGGTCTATCTATTGGCTGCGCTGCTTTCAGCAACGGCAGAGAAAAACCCTGATTTCGCTTGGAAATTGAATATGGAAGGATTATTCACAATCCTCGACTTAGCTAAAGAAGGGCATGTGAAAAAGATTTTTTGGCCAAGTTCAATTGCTGTTTTCGGTCCAACAACACCCGCAGATAACACACCCCAACATACCGTCATGGAACCAAGCACGGTGTATGGCATATCCAAACAAGCTGGAGAACGATGGTGCGAATACTACTTTAATAAATTCGGGGTGGACGTAAGAAGCATACGTTACCCAGGACTTATATCCTATAAGAGTCCTCCCGGAGGAGGCACAACAGACTATGCCGTGGATATTTTTTACAAGGCGAAAGCAACTGGGAAATTCACGTGTTTTCTTTCAAAAGATACAGCGCTTCCCATGATGTTTATGGACGATGCGATTCGAGCAACCATTCAATTAATGGA
>JBEIDV010000141.1:0-5187 GCA_040383285.1 Crocinitomicaceae bacterium
AAAAAGCAAGGGATCTGAATCGGGAACAAACAAGGCAATGTGTGGCTCATGATTCAATACGTTTGGCAACATCAATAAAGCATCCGCATCGGGTATATACGGAGGATTTGAGACCACTACATCAAAGGTATCTTTGAACACAAGGTCTGAAAAGTCTTTCAACAAATCCGCAGTTTCAAAGTGAACATCAAGCGTTAAACTTAAGGCATTGGAACGCGCTAGCGCCAAGGCATCTTGACTTACATCTATCGCAGAAACGTGCCATAACGGACGCTGCGCCTTGATCGCCAGGGGAATACAAGCGGTTCCTGTCCCTAAATCAATCAGACTACAGGAAGCCAATTGAACTTCGCTTAATACCCAGTCCACCAACTCTTCAGTCTCCGGACGCGGAATTAATGCAGCGGGACTACATTGAATTTCAAGTCCATAAAATGATGTAGTACCTAACACATATTGCAAGGGTTCGTGCAATGCAAGGCGGTGAACATCTGACCTCAACTGAGCCAGTACCTCATCAGACAAGGTAGATTCCGAAGCTAAAAGATATGCCGTAGAATCCAGCTGCAAGCGACTCATTAACAGGCTTTTTGCGAGCTGATCTAATTCATTTTTTGAATAAACATCGTGTAACGTCTCTTTCAACGTCGATCGAAATTCGGAAAGGGTCATTTAATCTTTTCGAAGTTTAATAAACTCCTGAATTTTTTCATTTTCAATGACTACACTCAAGTTGTAATACGCCAATTTCCACCCTTGTTTTGTTTTTTCACACACCCCACTCCCCCGACAATCTAACATCCATGTTTGCAGGTCTTCATCAAACCATGCGATTTTTCCGTCTTTTGAAAAATTCCAAACGCGATTGGATGGCGTAAACCGCCATGTTCTAGTAGAGTCGAAATAAGGCTTGCAAAAGGTTTTGAACGCTTCCTTATCCCATTTCTCTGCGGGTGCTGTGCCATAAAACACAAAGTTATCCGTGGTCGCTGCAAAATACTCATCAAACTTAGCCAAGGTTGCATTCTTATGCCAAGCATCCATCAAGGAATTCAGGCGCTCCTCGGGAGTGATTTTAGCAACGCTACCTGATGGATTTTTTTGAGCAAGAAGACCAAAGCCAATCCAGCAGCATGCAAAAAAGAGAGTAATCCGCATCTTACTTATACAGATTCTGCAAATATTTCGCTGCATTATAGACATTAACGATTCCGCCAGTGATGCTAATGCTCGTCAATTGATCGTACTTAGTTGCCGTTCTTGTAATGGCATCGCTAATTTCTAGCATGGTTGCTTGAGGAAAACGAGACTTAAGTAAGGCAGCAACCCCTGCTACCATTGGCGCAGCCATGGATGTTCCTTGTAAATTCTTGTAGGAGCTTTGCGGTACGGAATTATAAATTTCATTCCCTGGAGCGAAAACATCTACTTCCATAGCACCAAAATTCGAAAACGATGCAACCAAGCCATCTCCCGACTCTTTCGTATTTGCGCCTATGTTTAAAAAGAGTTTTCTGCTCGTAGAATCGATATAATCGAAGGCCGGTTTTTTAGGGAAATTATCTGTGTAATCAATATCAGATGCATCATTTCCAGCCGCATGAATCATCAAAACATCTTTTGAAACCGCATACGCAATTGCTTCTTGTACTTTATCGTGATATGGAGAAAAGCTTTTGCCGAAGGACATGTTAATCACTTTAGCTCCATTATCAACCGCATAACGGATTGCGTTAGCTACATCCTTATCGTGCTCATCCCCATTCGGAACTGCCCGAACAGACATAATCAACACATTATCCGCAACCCCATCGCCTCCTTTTTTATTTCCTCTTACCGCACCAATAATTCCAGCCACGTGTGTGCCATGCAAGGCATCCGGTCCTTCTGCATCACCATTTCCATAATAGTTGTCATTAAAATTATCTGGGTTATCGCCAATTAACGAACGGTCATCAAAGTTAGGATTCAAGTTAAATTCCAATTGATCGCGTAAGTAATCTTCGGTTTCTTTGTCGAACATTCCTTTTCCGATCATTTCACGGTAAGGCTCATATTGGGAAACATCATCGTTTAATGAACTTTCTGCATTAACATACATTTCATGAATTGGATCGTAGGCCAACGTTTCTGGATCTATGTCGTCATATTTCTGACCGTACTTTTTAACAATTCGTGCTTTTTCTAAGCGTGCTTTTTCTTGATTTTTACCATTGATATTTCCTAGAAAATTCCACCCATGCACATCATCTATATAACCATTCCCGTCATCATCTTTTTTGTTTCCTGGAATTTCCTTGGTATTCGTCCAAATCTTTCCTTGTAGGTCTTCGTGTTCCAAGTCTACTCCTGAGTCAATCACAGCTACGATTACTGGGCTCGACTTTAACTTTTTTAATAGTTTCTTGTATGCTAATTCTGTGGACATACCATTTCCGGTACCATTATACCAATTCAGTGTTCCTGGAATAGGTTGAGCAAAGGTTAGCGCACCTAAAAACAAAAAGGAAAGCGCAAGATTATTTTTCAGCATTTTCATGGATTCAGAGTAATTTTTAATATTCAGATTCCCAAAATTACATTATTTTTACTTCTATGGATAAATCAATACTATTCGAAAGGTATTTCAATTTGAAAAAAATGTTAATCTGCTGCGTTGTTGGATTAAGTTCGTGGTCTACGATTGCGCAGCAACGTGATTTTCATGGATTTTCATTCAAAGAATTCGCGAGCGCAAATCCCAACCAAGAAGTCTGTTTGAGCGCTTCTAACACGATTCATAATCAACAAACACTAGAATCGTTAGGAATCGTTACGAAACAAATTACTGCTAATTACCTTTATTTTAATGCCAAACCAAGTCAATTGCTTGACGCCTCAGGTTCTTGCACGATCGAAGGCCTTTATTTTTCATTTTCTCGTCCGCAAGTACTAGCCGACAGTGCCCTCGTGAAACATCAAATTAATTTAGTCCATCAAGGGTTAAACGGTGTGGATACGGCCTACACAGGCAAAGGAATTATTATGGGCGTAATTGATCAAGGGATTGATTTCAACCACCCGGACTTTAAAACAGCGACCGGTAAAACGCGGGTATTGCGGTATTGGGACCACTCGGTTAATGGCGTAAATCCACCCCAACCCTATAACTACGGAATCGTTTGGGACAGTTCATCGATTAATGCGGGCACATGTACGAGTTTAGAAACGATTACAGCACATGGCACCACAGTTGCTGGAATGGCGGCGGGAAATGCGCGGGCAAACCTAAAAAACAAAGGGGCTGCGCCTGAAGCGGACCTCATCGTGGTTGAAACAAATTTCAACCTACCGAATTGGACCTTAACCATTGCCGATGCCTGTGATTACATTTTTAAGGTAGCCGACTCCCTGGGTAAACCTGCCGTTATAAACATTTCACTTGGTGATTACCTTGGCAGCCATGACGGCAACGACCCTGCAGCCGACTTAATTGAATCCTTACTTGACCTTTCACCCGGACGCATTGTGGTTTCTGCGGCAGGTAATGCCGGAAATCAAGGTAAATTTCATGTTAGAAATAACAGCATCGGTTCCGATACTACCTTCTTCTGGAACATTCCAAACACAGGAATGACGGTAGCCGGTCCTAATAAAATTGTTTTTGATTTATGGTCGGACACAGCCGATGCGCATTATTACTTTGCCTATGGCGCGGATAAAATTTCTCCAAATTATTCATTTCGTGGGAACACTATCTTTCGTTATGCAACGAGCAACATGAACCAAGTCCCGGTTACGGACACCTTATTCAATGCAAACGGACAACGAATAGCGATTATCGACAGTTACCGAGAACTGGTAGGCGGAAACTTTCACATGATGTCTGTTTTTACCACCATAGATTCAATGGCCTACAGGTATCGTTTTATGACCACAGGTTCAGGAAAATACGACGCTTGGGGTGGAAGTTGGATTCAGTTGAGTAATTTCAGCACCAGCATACCTACCGCGATTCAATTCCCTGCAATTCAACATTATATAATGCCTGATTCCCTACAAACCATTGTAAGCAGCTGGAATTGTTCAGAAAAAGTGATCTCTGTGGCAAACATGAGAAATCGTAAGGGACATATCACAAAAAACAATACATATTATCAGCCGGCGTCCACTACTCCGGTTGGAAAACTCAGCGAAAATAGCAGTAAAGGTCCTGCCCGCAATGGAACAACGAAACCAGATATTACGGCGGCGGGTGATGTAACCTTGGCTGCAGGTCCGGTTTGGTATTTGAATAATACGGCAAATAATACAACCATTGACGTGGGTGGTTTTCACGTTCGTAATGGCGGGACCTCTATGGCGTCACCCGTTGTTGCCGGAATTGCTGCGCTTTACTTACAAAAATGCCCGCTAAGTACCTACCAACAATTCAAAATCGATTTAAGTAATACAGCCATCGTTGATGCGGCAACAGGTGCTACTCCAAATTTTGGTTATGGATTTGGAAAAGCGGATGCACTTGGAATATTAACAGCTAAGAACATTGCACTTAGTATTGATCCAATTCCAGGAATATGTGTTGGATCTACTGCCACGCTTCACGCCTCTTCCCCCTCTACCTTGTACAATGCGGTATGGAATAACGGAAATGTAGGAATTAGCATGACCACGGCGATTGTGGGAAGTTATTACGTAAAAGGGCTAGACAGTGCGGGTTGTTACACGCGCTCTAATCCTATCGCACTGGGCACCCTTGCCCTACCCTTTGTGGATGCTGGCGCTAATTTTACCTCCTGTCCGGGACAAGAAATCAGCCTATTAGGAACAGGAACAGCGGTTTCATACACTTGGAATAATGGCGTAGCAAATAATCAAGGCTTTACTCCCTTATCCAATGCCGTGTATTATGTCACGGGAACCGCAGCAAATGGATGTCAAAACATGGATTCGATTACAGTGAATCTATTCGATGTTGACCCGGTAAGTTACAATGAAACAACCACTACCGTGATGGAAGGATCAGGTCCATTTAATGTTGCACCTGGTTTACCTTCAGGCGGAATTTATTCTGGTCCGGGAATAATAGGCACCTCCTTTCACCCAACGCTAACAGGACCCGGTTCATTTTATGTAACCTACAGCTACACGGATGGAAACGGATGTACCAATAGCGATTCTTCATTAATTGAGGTAGTTGACTTAAAC
>JBEIDV010000142.1:0-5184 GCA_040383285.1 Crocinitomicaceae bacterium
AATTCCCACTTCCTGAAAACCTAACTTCCGAAAGAGGTTTATACTGGGCACGTTGTCTGATTGTACAAAACACTGCAAGTTCCGCAACTCTAATTCATCGCGGCAATAGGCAATACAAAGCGAAAGTGCCTCACTGGCAATACCTTGACCACGGTCGGCATCGTCTGCAATTAAAATTCCAATGGTGGCAAATCCATGCTTAAAATTCACATCGAACAAATCAATGGTACCAACCGGTTTACCCAATTCTTTTCGGTCGATCATTAAACGCAACTGTCCTGAATTTCGCAGGTTTGAAAACTGTTCAATAAGCTGATGAATATTGTGCATAGAAAACGGAACTTCCGTATGGCTTACCCGCCAATTTAAGCGATTATTCTCCCATATGAATAAGGTGGAAGCATCGTTTGGCTCGACTGCTCTCAGGGAAACCGTTAACCCATTCAAAAAACTCATAACAGGTTGATTTCTCCATTAAACACCTTGGACGCAGGGCCAAACAACCAAATTTGCTCAAAGCCAAATTGATTTCGCACAAATCGAACGGCTAATTTTCCGCCTTTTGCATTAACCACTACCGTTCCTTGATTGAGTTTATTTCTGAAGGCTAAAAACAAGGCACATGCCGTGGCGCCTGTCCCACAAGCCAAGGTCTCCCCTTCTACACCGCGTTCGTAGGTCGAAATATCAATTTCATGCGTTGATGTTACATGAACCAAATTTACATTTACGCCATCCTGTTTATATTGCGCTGCGTATCGAATCTCACGTCCTTTATTTAGCGTGTTTTCCGTGCTTAAATCATCAGATAGTATAATATAATGAGGTGAACCGGTATTCATAAGTGCTGAATCTTCCCCAAAGAATTCTATATGATTTACATCACTCATGTGAATACCTATCGATGAATCTTCACGGACATACGCATGAATTCCATCAATGGCCTGAAATGTACGAGTTGACGAATCAACACCCAACGCATTTGCAAAAGCAACAACGCAACGCGCACCATTACCACAGAAACTTTTGGAACCATCCGGATTGTAAAAATCCATTTCGAAATCGGTAGAAGGTGATTCATTTAATAGAATAAGTCCATCGGAACCAATGCCGTAATGGCGATCGCACATCCATTTTATTTGATCAAGTCCCAAGGTGTTATATTTACCACTACGGTTATCAATCATGATAAAATCATTTCCAGCGCCTTGGTATTTTTCAAAGTGAACCAACATGCCGTAAAAGTAGGAAAATGTTGTTAAATGTGCTTAACAATCTTTAACAGGACTCGAATTTCATATATTCAAGGAGCTTATTATCATTGCATGTAAATTAAAATTTAAGCACATGAAAGGAAAAAATTTGCTCAATGTATTATTGGTTTCTTTTTTAGGAGGTGCGCTACCCTTAGCCGCTTATTTAACGTATCAATCAACAACCACCAAGTTATCTGACAAGGTTTTGGATGGCTCAAGCTATTATGCGCATCCTGTAGGTTTAAATGGCGAGGCATTGCCAGACTTAACGGCGGCTTCAGAAACCAGTGTGAATTCGGTTGTCCACGTCACAACAAAAGTGGTTTCAACCACCTTCCAACGGGATTTATTTCAAGAGTTTTTTTATGGACCTGGTGCCGGCGGACGGGAATTCAAGCAATACGGATCTGGCGCAGGGTCTGGTGTGATCATCTCTTCCGAGGGATATATTGTCACAAACAATCACGTCATTGAAAATGCTGCAGAAATCCATGTAATTCTCAACGATAACTCAGAATATACGGCAAAAGTAGTTGGCGCGGATCCCTCAACTGACATCGCGGTATTAAAAATCGATGGCACGGGAACCTTTATTCCTATGAAGTTCGGCAACAGTGATGCCTTAAAAATTGGAGAATGGGTGTTAGCTGTTGGAAACCCCTTTAATCTTACTTCAACCGTTACTGCAGGTATTGTAAGTGCAAAAGCACGAAACATTAATTTACTCTCAGACCGAACGGATAAAGACGTAGTGCCTATTGAATCATTTATTCAAACGGACGCGGCGGTAAATCCGGGTAACAGCGGGGGTGCACTCGTAAATACCAAAGGAGAATTGGTAGGAATTAACACCGCGATCGCTTCTCAAACCGGCGCCTATTCCGGGTATTCCTTTGCGATTCCGGTAAATCTTATGGAAAAAGTCGTAAAGGATTTAATAGATTACGGCTTAGTTCAACGTGCCTATTTAGGTGTACAAATCTCATCGATTAATCAAGAATTAAAAGAGAAAGAAAAACTTCCCAACTTGAAAGGGGTTTACATTAATAGCGTAGTTGACGGCGGCTCTGCGGAGAAAGGAGGATTGAAGTCCGGAGATGTAATCCTGAAGATTGGAGTAAAAGAAGTTAATTCACCAGCCCAGTTGCAAGAGGAAATAGGAAAGCGTAGACCTGGCGACAAAGTGGTAGTAACGGTGCGCAAGAAAAATGGAGACGAAGAGGTGCTGGATTTAGTGCTGCGAAATAAGGATGGAGAAACAGAACTATTAAGCAAGGAAGAAATTACTAAGAATTTTGCGCTCGGAGCTACCTTTGTGGAACTGACCGATAAAGAGAAGAAAGACTTGAACATTTCGTTTGGAGTTAAAGTAAAAAGCATCACTACTGGAAAATTGAAGTCTATCGGGATCAGCGAAGGAACAATCATCACCAAGGTAAACAACGACCCAGTTGACAACATCGAGGAGCTAACCAGTAAACTAAATGGGGTAAACCGGGGGGTATTATTGGAAATTGTCACCCCAAGTGGCGCGAGGGATTACAAAGGCTTAGGGCTCTAGGTTACAAAAAAGTTACTAAACTGGAATGGTTGAAAAGTTGTTGAAAATCACGAGATAAAAATTTTAAATTACACATTTTTTCATTTTACTTTGCTCAACAACATAATTAACTAAACATTCCTTAAATTATCTAATGAGACAGTTAAAAATAACCAAATCTATTACGAACCGCGAAAGTCAATCCCTGGATAAATATCTACAGGACATTGGCCGAGAAGAGTTAATCACCGCTGAAGAAGAAGTTGAGTTAGCGCGCAAGATTAAAGCAGGCGATCAAAAAGCCCTAGAAAAATTAACCAGAGCGAACCTTCGATTCGTTGTATCCGTTGCAAAGCAATATCAAAACCAAGGACTTACCCTACCCGATTTAATTAACGAAGGTAACTTAGGTTTAATTAAAGCAGCACAAAAATTTGATGAAACGCGCGGCTTTAAGTTCATATCTTATGCCGTATGGTGGATTCGTCAATCCATTCTTCAGGCTTTAGCTGAACAAGCACGTATTGTTCGTTTACCACTTAATCAAGTAGGTTCATTAAACAAAATCAACAAGGCATTCTCACGCTTAGAGCAAGAGTTTGAACGTCCGCCTTCGGCTGAAGAATTGGCAGA
Source organism: Crocinitomicaceae bacterium (assembly GCA_040383285.1). GTDB lineage: Bacteria > Bacteroidota > Bacteroidia > Flavobacteriales_D > Crocinitomicaceae > UBA952. Next base: position 3,430 of record JBEIDV010000142.1, read on the forward strand.
AGCGCTCGAGGTTCCAGAAGAAAAAATCAAAGAAAGTCTTAATGTTTCTGGTCGCCACGTATCTATGGATGCCCCACTTTCAACCAATGAAGATGGCGGTACGTTAATTGATGTTATGGTGAATAACGACACGGCACGTACTGACTCTGGCTTGATGGCAGAATCCTTACAACGAGAAATCGAACGTTCACTGAGCACGCTAACCGATAAAGAACGTGAAATCATTCGCTTATTTTTCGGTATCGGAATGAATCACGGCCTTACCCTAGAAGAAATCGGCGCGAAATTCAACCTTACACGCGAACGCGTTCGTCAAATCAAAGAAAAGGCGATTCGTCGCCTGCGACACACTTCGCGAAACAAACTATTGAAATCTTATTTAGGATAACATCTTAGGCTGCGTTTTCGCGGCCTTTTTTTTTAGTTTATTTTTTCATCATCAATCAACAACAACATGAGTGTATCACTTGGCTATGAGCAAGAGCTCAAAAATCACATTGAACAGGAACGAGCAGCTGTAAAACTGCAAGGAAAGGTAGGTGAATTATTATATGATCAAGGCATAGAATTAGTGCTTTTTCGTCATCACCTACTCGACGTTACCATTTCTGAAATCCTTAACCTGCACGAATATGCAGCAAAGGTGGTAAACAAACCCATAGACGTATTTACTACGGCAGAAATGGCTGAGATTATTGCTTCGATGAACTTGGCTCCATCCAAATTAGACATTGGCAAACTCGCTAACGAGTGGTCAACCGAAGGAAACGGAATTTCAAAACGTGAGTTTCTTCAAAACAAACTAGGTAACTTCAATGAAACAAGCGCTCCCAGTTTTGAACCACGTGATGTGGTGCTTTATGGATTCGGTCGAATCGGTAGACTCGCTGCGCGCGAATTGATTCGTCAAGCCGGAAAAGGTCAACAGTTAAGACTACGAGCCATTGTAACCCGCGGAAACACAGACAAGGACATTATAAAACGTGCTTCATTACTCAGTAATGATTCAGTACATGGCGCGTTTAAAGGAACCGTTAATGTTGACCTGGAACGCAAGTGCCTTATCATTAATGGGCAAGTGGTTCAAATGATAGAAGCCTCAGCACCGGAAGACGTTGATTACACGGCGTTCGGAATTCATAACGCATTGGTTATCGACAATACCGGTATTTACACGAATAGAGAAACCTTATCGCGTCATTTAAATGCTAAAGGTGTTTCAAGGGTACTGCTTACAGCACCTGGAAAAGAAATCCCAAATATCGTGTTTGGAATAAACCAAGGTACGCTCGACCTAGAAAATGAGAAGATTTACTCTGCTGCCTCTTGCACCACCAATGCAATTAGTCCGATTCTAAAGGTCATTGAAGACAAGTTAGGCATAGTAAAAGGTCACATCGAAACAGTACATGCCTATACCAACGATCAGAATTTATTGGATAATATGCATAAGAAAGTTCGACGAGGACGTTCTGCAGCCATTAACATGGTTATCACTTCTACGGGTGCGGGAAGTGCGGTAACCAAAGTAATTCCTTCACTTCAAGACAAATTAACGGCAAATGCCGTTCGTGTCCCTACACCGAATGGTTCATTGGCGATTTTAAGCTTAGAATTGAAAAACGAAACAAGCATTGAAGCAATCAATGAGCTCATTAAAGATGCCGCATTAAACGGTGACCTTGTTAACCAAATATATTATTCGTTTGACCCAGAACTAGTTTCTTCTGATATTATCGGAAACACGTGCTGTTC
>JBEIDV010000143.1:0-5135 GCA_040383285.1 Crocinitomicaceae bacterium
CACACTGTTCTGGATGCGCAGTAGACAAGGCTGGGGTATTTTGGGAAATAGGTAAACGTTGCTTGACCAATTGAAGCAGAGACACATTCTTCGATAACTACCATTCGACCCTGACCATGCAGGGTAGCATTTGCTCGAAGTGCATCCGCAATTTCTGGAATGGGTTCAAAGCAAAACACCTTTACATCAGGCGCTTTTTGAAGTACTCTGACACCGAAAACACCCACATTGGCGCCCACATCAAAGACTACATCGCCGGGATTAATGTTAATTCCATGTTGTAAATATCCTTCCACATGATGATCGAGCATTCTAGCCTCTGGCTTACGAATGCAATGGATTGGAGTTCCGTCGGAAAGTTTGGTTAGCATTCCCTAAAAGTACAAAATAATGTAATGTATATCGTTCGAAACCAATTAAAATTTAACCGGTTGATGTCCAGAAACAAACATCTTAGCGCCAAAGCGACATAAGCGTATAATTCGCGCATTAATTCTTGGTTCGGTGACAAAACATCCGTGACTTCGTCCAATTCTCCCATGCTGGGTAAGAAAGGCATAGGAAACATAGCTTCCACCATGGAAAACTATTCCACGGTCATAGGCATTGTCATTAACCCCCGCATCCAATCCATGTACGCGCATGGCCAACCCTTTCTCACCATCATAGATGCGTCCCGTTTTGAATTCACCCAAACAACTCATGTTGGTTTCAGGCTCATTACTAAAGTGTTCCGTAATTAACTCTCCCGAGTTTTTACCATGGGCAACTCTACAGTGAACCAACACCTTATTATTCCGAACTACCCACAATCTTTTTTGATCAGATGGTAACCTGAAATCTACCAGAACGGTTGTTCCATCATTACTTATTTTTTTTTGTAAATCAAGGGGAATAGAAAACAATGGGTCTTTGGTTTTAAGTTCTACCTCATCGGGTAAAAACTCAGGCCTAAGGCCATGCATAACTTCGTGTAACGCAATATTATCAATCGAAGCAAGCCATTGCACCGAAGACAACATCAAGGTTACTGCAAGAAGTAGTAGATAGCGAATCATGTATTTAAAATGTAAAACTCAGAATCTTGTTACATTAAACTTCCAAAAACGGATATTTATAATCGGTAGGGGTAATAAATGTTTCTTTAATCGTTCGTGCAGAAACCCAACGCAGTAAATTCATCGCTGCACCGGCTTTATCATTTGTACCAGATCCCCGTGCTCCGCCAAACGGTTGCTGTCCGACCACTGCACCTGTAGGTTTATCGTTAATGTAAAAATTACCTGCCGCATTTTCTAAAGCCTTGGTTGCTCGATCTATTGCGTAGCGATCTTTGGCCATGATTGAACCGGTTAGCGCATACTCTGAGGTTCCGTCAACTATCCTTAGTGTCTCTTCAAATTGGCTGTCCTCGTATACAAAAATGGTTAATACAGGTCCAAAAATCTCTTCGACCATTGTTCTAAACCTAGGGTTGGTAGTTACCACAACGGTTGGATTAATAAAATATCCAGTGCTTTTATCATAGGTTCCTCCTGCAATGATTTCTGCATCGGACTGCCCCTTACAAAAATCTATATATCCAGCAATTTTATCGAACGCGCGTTCATCAATTACTGCATTTACAAAATTGGCTGTGTTGTCAGGAGTTCCGATATTAAACGAATTAATTTGTTCTACTAAGGATTGCTTTACCGCAGGCCAAATGGAAGAGGCAATGTATGCACGAGAAGCCGCAGAACATTTTTGTCCTTGAAATTCAAACGCACCACGGGCTAAGGCCGTAGCTACTTCGAGTGGATTTGCAGACCCATGGGCAACCACAAAATCCTTACCTCCTGTTTCACCCACAATGCGCGGATAACTTCTATATTTTTCCAGGTTTGATCCAATCGTTTTCCAAAGGGCTCGAAACACTGCGGTAGAACCGGTAAAATGTAATCCCGCAAATTCTTTGTGACTAAATACGATATCCCCAGCCGTTGGCCCGTCTACCGTTATCATATTAATAACACCATCCGGAAGACCCGCCTCTTTAAATAATTCCATAATAACTTGCGCAGAATACACTTGCGTTTCAGCCGGTTTCCACACGACGACATTACCCATCATGGCTGGAGCGGCACACAAATTCGCAGCGATTGAGGTGAAATTAAACGGTGTTACAGCAAACACAAAACCTTCCAGTGGACGATATTCCAAGCGATTCCACATGCCTGGTAAGGACTCCGGTTGTTCCTTATAAATCTGTGTCATGTATTGCACATTGAATCTAAAGAAGTCAATCAATTCGCAGGCTGCATCAATTTCTGCTTGAAATACATTTTTAGATTGCGCCAGCATGGTAGACGCATTCATTCGTTCTCTAAACGGTCCCGCCAACAGGTCTGCCGCTCTCAAGAAAACAGCGGCCCGATCTTGCCAAGGCAAATTAGCCCAAGCCTTTCGCGCTTCCAGCGCTGCATCAATGGCAGCGTGCACATGCGCTGAGTCGCCGTAGTTAAAATGTCCGATAGTTTTGGCATGCTCATGCGGTGGAGCCATGCGCTTTTTATTTTCAGTTCGAATTTCTTTTGACCCAATATACATGGGAATATCAATTGGATGTTGATGATACATTCGCTCATACTCCTTCAATAAGGCCGCGCGTTCAGTAGATCCTTTAGCATATGATTTAACCGGTTCATTGACGGCTTTGGGTACATTAAAAAAAGCGTTTGACATGGTACTGTTTTTAACAAAGGTAAAACAAAAATGCTAAGCGTTAAGCACCTAAAATGACATGATGTTAGAATTAAATTGAATCCCATAGGAAATAAATAAAAGCTACCTTTGCACCATGCTTTACTTGTCTCGCATACAGTTATTAAATTTCAAGAATCATGAATCCTTGGATTTGGAGCTGAGCAGTAATGTAAATGCGATTGTTGGAAAGAATGGCATGGGTAAAACCAATATTCTGGATGCCATTTACTACTTGAGCATGTGCAAATCCTACTTGAACAGTATGGACCGTCAAAACATCAAGTTTGACCAAGCCTTTTTTAGTATTCATGGACAATGGATGCTTGATGGACAAGAAAGTAGTGTGGTGTGTGCTGTGAAATCTGGCGCAAAGAAAGTGGTGAAGAAGAATAAAGTCAGCTACGAAAAACTGTCCGACCATATTGGCTTATTTCCCGTGGTTTTTATTTCACCATATGATGGGGATTTAATTGCTGACGGGAGTGAAACGCGGCGAAAATGGATGGATGGGATTATTTCACAAATCGACAAAGGGTACTTGGAAGATTTAATCGCCTATCAACGGGTATTGGAGCAACGAAATGCTCTGCTAAAACAACTCGCATCTGGAAACGGAACCACCGATAACCTGGAGGTATGGAACCATTCACTTGCGCAATATGGCACACGAATATACGAACGCAGGCAAACGTTTATTGAAGAATTTACACCGATATTCGATCGAAACTACAGGGAAATAGGGACGGAAAATGAAGGAATTGAAATTCAATATAAATCAGATTTTCAAAAAGGTGATTTTATAGCCTTACTTGGACAGCACGAACGACGGGATCTGATCTTTCAATATACAACCGTTGGAGCGCACAAGGATGATTTACTGTTTAATTTAAATGGTAATCCTGTAAAAAAATACGGGTCACAAGGGCAACAAAAATCATTCATCTTGGCGCTGCGCTTAGCGCAATACCATTACCTACATTCTCATTCGGGAAAAAAACCGGTACTTCTACTCGATGATATTTTTGATAAGCTCGACCACAGTCGGGTGCAAAAAATAATTGATTTAGTGAGTAATGAGGTGTTTGGACAAGTCATCATAACGGATACCGAAAAAACAAGGCTCGAAGAACTCTTAGTAAATCGCGTAACTGATTTTCGTATATTTGAGTTACCCCTAACGGAAACCCCATGAAATCAAAGATTGAAGAATTTAAGCGCACCTCTGATAATCAACCCTTAAAAGAGGTAATGGATCGCCTATTCAAAGTCTACAATTTGGAGTCCAAGTTAAAGGAGGTAGATTTAATCAACGCATGGCCGGATCTTATGGGTCCTGCTGTAGCACATCGAACAAAAAACATTTTTCTCAAAGGAAGTGTACTCCACGTTCAGATTGATTCCTCTGTTGCGCGTGAAGAGCTCGCCAAGGGGAAGCAAATCATCATCGATCGCATGAATGGTTATGCTGGAAGCATCGTGATTACTGATGTTTGGTTTTCTTAAAAAAGTGTTAATCTCTTGCAAAGCCTTGAAGGTTAGCCCCTAATGGCCTACTTTTGCACAGATGAAAAAATTAAGCGTAATATTCTTCTTGTGTTGTTTTGGATTAATTTCCACGGCAAAGGCACAACTAAAGCCGATTTACAGCCAAGCTGATTATGCCTTTTGGTTGCATTTACCTGCGGACAGCATACTCAAAGCAAAACCACCCGTATTGATTTTCCTTCATGGAAAGAGTTTATCTGGCACGGACTTAACGCGTGTTAAACGCTACGGTGTGATTTCTGAAATTGAAAAGGGCCGAAAGATTCCTGCCGTGGTGGTGGCGCCGCAAACCAGCAACGGTTGGGACCCAATTAAAGTAATGAGCGTCTTGTCTTTCGTGAAAAAGAACTTCGATGTGGATACGAATCGGGTATACGTAGTTGGCATGAGTATGGGAGGCTACGGAACCTTAAACTTTGCAGGCAAGTACCCTGAACAAGTAGCGGCAGCGGTAGCATTGTGCGGTGGAGGGAATATCAAGGACGGCTGTAATTTAGCCACGGTTCCCCTGTGGATTCAACACGGTACCTTAGACGAAGCTGTTCCGATCTCAGAATCAGAAAAAATCGTTCGGGCAATTAAGAATTGTAACGGCGGGGAAAATTTAAAATATACCGCGTTAAAGGGAGCAGACCACGGCGACTTAGAAAAAATGTTCAGAACGGATGAGTTGTACGATTGGCTTTTTCAGTTCACGAAGGAAGTTCAGGAGTAAGGTGCGTTCTTTTCTTATCACCGTTGCCTGTATAAATTCACTGTTTTACTTCAGTCAATCCTTAGATTTTAGCAAGGCTGAAAATTGGTTGGTATTGCCCGAAAAATCGCCAAAATTCTTTAAAGGCAAC
>JBEIDV010000144.1:0-5099 GCA_040383285.1 Crocinitomicaceae bacterium
GATTTAACTGAGGAATTCAAAAATGTGCCCGGTAAATTCAAGGAATACCCCTTAAGTAATTATTTCACCGAAGCGTTTTTCGAAACCAAAAAAGTGATTCATTGGGTAAGTTGATTCCCAATTATTACTTGTATTTCATCGCAATCACTCAATAAACAGAAACTTCCAGTAATTAATATCCCTTGCGACTCGGTGCGCATTTCAAGGGCGTTTTGGATGGCTTGATTCACATCAGTGAAGCATCGCGCGTTTTGAATTCCTAAATCCTCAGTTACTTTTCTTAATTGATCCCCCCGATAACTTCTAGGATTTGTGAACTCGCAAAAAAACCAATTACTTACTTCGTGTTTAACATCTGTTAGGTGCGTTAGCGATTTATCATTGGAGGCTCCGAATATTACTATAAGATTTTTTTCTCCCATACGTTGGAGTGCGTTCATCGTCGTAACAAACCCATCTGCGTTGTGCGAGGCGTCATACCACAGCTTTTGATAACGGCCTGAAGGGAATAATCGTCCTGTAAAGCCTGTTTGTTCAAACAAGGTATTCCACGTTGCAAATACATCGATTTCTTCAGTGTTAATTCCTAGAATCCTCAATGCTTCAATGGCTATGGCGGCATTCTTGCGTTGATAGGCAGGCAAGCTATTGGTTGGATCGTCAATATACGTATGGCTAATGGTCATTGGCGCATATAGCATCCGGGCTCTATCACGAAATATCTCCAAGAGTTCTTCTCGTTCTTCACCGCACAACACAGGAACTTGTGGTTTAATGATGCCTGCTTTTTCCCCTGCGATTTCTGCTAAGGTATTTCCCAGGAAGGCTTGATGGTCATAGCCAATGTTGGTGATTACAGCGAGTAGGGGATTAACTACATTAGTTGCATCTAATCTTCCGCCCATTCCCGTTTCAAGTACCACATAGTCACATTGCTCACGCTTGAAATGAACCAAGGCCATGGTTAAGGTAATTTCAAAAAAGGATAAATCTAAGTTTGTTTCTTTTACTTGATTGCAAAAGTGAATGACTTCAGTTTCACTAATAGGTTCTCCGTTTACGCGAATTCGTTCTCTGAAATCAACGAGGTGAGGTGAGGTAAATAAACCCACTCGGTAACCAGATTGCTGAAGAAAACTAGTAATGAATGCACAAGTAGAACCTTTACCGTTTGTACCGGCAACATGAATGAATTGAAGGCCATCTTCCGGATTACCGAGACGAGATAAAATCGCTAGCGTGTTAGCTAACCCTGGTTTATATGCGCTAGCACCAAGCTGTTGATAGGACGGAAATTGACCAAAAAGCCATTCCGTACATTCCTTGTAATTATTGAGCATTCACTTTTACCGTGAGAAAACAATAGGCTGGGCGTCCTTCAGGATCCTTTTTATATTTCACTTGACGGATTACCTGACGAATTACATCGTTGATAATTGTTTGATCTGTGGTGGTGGTTTTACTTTTAATACACACGGCGGTAGAAACAGCACCATCTCCAGTAACCGTTAATTTTAAGTGAATTTTAAGGTCTACGTCTGTATTATATTTGGGTAATTGTGGGTCGTTGATACGGATTCTTGATTTTCCATCGCCAAAACCGTCACCTTCCCCATCACCTTCTCCTCCGGTTCCTTTTCCATTTCCATCGAACGGACCATTGCCTCCACCGCGACCTCCACCATTTCCACCATCACCGAACGGGTTGTTTGCTTTAAATGGTGAGCTTGACGGGTTGTCAGAATTGTTCCCTGTTGTATGGTTGGATTTTCCGCTTTGAATGGGTTCGCTTCCTTTATTGGTTAAAAGTTCCTCCGTTTGTTCCATTGATTCAGAACGTTCATCGTTTGATGGCGTGCCTCCTCCTCTGGCTGAGCCTCCATCGGCAATGAGTAAGTCTTCAACGGATATCGCTTCAAGTACTTCATCTTCTACCATTAAATGTGCCACGGGCGGTGGATCAGGTGTAGTATATTTAATTAGAAATAGTAATAAGCACAGCGCTAAAATCGATCCTGCAGAGATAATGGCGCTTTTGCGTTTTTCTTGAGGACGGCTGTCAAAATACCAAATTGATGAAGGTGTCATTGTTGTCATAGTAAGGGTATATCGTAAATCGTGTTAAAAAGTTACAACATGAAGTACATATATAGGTACCCCATGAAATACCCTAAAAATGCCAAGGGTGCAATGCATCTTAAGTACCAACTAAAACTAATTTTTTCAAGCCCCATAGCAACGACACCAGCGGCTGAACCAATGATAAGAATTGAGCCTCCTGTCCCTGCTGTATAAGCCAATAAATGCCAAGTTTCATGGTCCATTGGATAAGAAAACATCCCCATGGCACCAGCCACAAGCGGAACGTTGTCAATTACGGCTGAAGCAATTCCAAGTATTCCCATAAAGAGTTGCGTTGAAATCCCGGCACGTTGTACGCTTTGACCTAAATTGAATATAAATCCAATGGATTCAAGTGCGGCTACAGTAAGCAAGATTCCAAGAAAAAATAAGATCGTTGGTAATTCTACTTTTTGAAGGGATTTCATCGTTGGACTTTGCGGTGATAGGTCGGATTCAACCTCTGTCATTTTGAAATTTCGCTTGGTTTTTATTTCTGCATACAGGGCGAACAAGCAGAGCGCCAGCAGCATGCCCATATATGGAGGTAGATGAAACAACGATTTAAGTAGTGGAACCATTAAAAATAAGCTGATTCCAATTAGTAATTCCGTTCGTCCGTTCGTACTTTTATTGGTTGCCCCTTGGGTTAAGTTGCCTTTAAACGCGGGAAGCCAGCGCGCAATAATAAGCGGTGTACTAATGCAAAGCAATGACGGAATAAATGTACTTAGTATCAACGGAACCGTACTTACCTTATGTCCAATCCAGAGCATGGTCGTGGTAACATCACCAATCGGCGACCAAGCGCCTCCCGCGTTTGCTGCCATGACAATAAAACCCGCATACCAAAGTCGATCTTCGGGCTTGTCTATAATTTTTCGATAAATTGCAATCATTACGAGGGTTGCCGTTAGGTTGTCAATGACAGAAGAAAGAAAAAACGCAAACGTGCAAAGGAGCACCAATAAATTCCATTTCTTCTTTGCTTTAAATAATACCTGTACCGCATCGAACCCCTTAAAATGATCAATCAATTCCACCAAGGTCATTGCCCCAATCAGAAAAACCACAATTTCAGCAGTTTTACTTAGATGATGCTGTAAGGCCGTATTAATGAGTTCTGTTTTTTCTGCGGTATTGCCAACCAAATCGGGAACAAATCCCAGCTTGGACAATAATAACTCTGCGGAACTTGGGTCCAACCATTGCGGAATGGAATTAGGAAAAACAAAAATGAGTCCCCAAGAAAGTACCATCATCAAGATGGCGGGAATCATCTTATCGATCCGATGCCAATGTTCGGTGGAAATAAATACGTATCCAACAATAAAGATGAATAGTATGTAAAAGGTCATTATGGAGCGAGTTGTGTAAGCGCAATTTCAAACGCTGATTTAGCCAAGTGCTTTGTAGATGCATTCTTTGCATGTACATTTTTCAATGCGTTTGCGATGGTTTTTTCCGTATCCTTGAAAATGAGTGTTTCATCAATTTCTTCGAGGTCGTTGCTCATTAAATACGCAAATACCCGCGCCATTCCACAATTTGCAATAAAATCTGGGATTAAGGCAAGGTGCTCATCGGCATATCCTGCGGTAGGCCCGAAGAATATCTCAGGGTCAGCAAAGGGGACATTCGCACCGGATGAAATGACAGAAACGCCCGCGTTAATTAAACGTTCCAATTGATTTTGATTCAACATCCTACTTCCTGCACAAGGCACAAAGACATCAGCCTGAAGGTCCCAAATTCGGTCATTAACCTCTTCATAGGATAATAAGTTCGGATGCGCTAAGGCATTTCCGTTCTTGCTTAAAAATAAATCGCGTACTTCTTCAAAGGAAAATCCTTCGGGGTTAATTAATCCGCCAACACGGTCGATGATCCCGACAATTTTGGCTCCTTTTTGTGCTAAATAAAATGCTGCCGCTGAACCCACATTCCCCCATCCTTGAATCAGAATCTTTTTCCCTTTCAGCTCACCTCCCCAAATGTTATAATATTGTTCAATCGAAACGCAAACACCATACCCTGTAATCATATCGGCTACCAGGTAGTTTTTTGTAACATCCGGACTATATAACGAAGAGGTAAGGGTATGTGAAACGCCTTTTTGTAATTGTCCAATACGATGGATCTTTTGGTTGGAATTTGGTTGAAAATGTCCATTGAATACCCCTTCTTGTGGATGCCAAACGCCATTTGCTTCGGTAATCGGGATAACCTCGTGAATTTCATCTACGTTTAAATCTCCGCCGGTACCATAATATGTTTTTAACAAGGGGGCAACCGCTGCAAACCAACGTTTAAGTACGCCTTCTTTTCGCGGGTCGTTGGGGTCAAAATTAATGCCTGATTTGGCTCCTCCAATGGCTGGACCAGCCACCGTGAATTTTACTTCCATGGTTTTTGCAAGCGATTCCACTTCACGCTTGTCGAGGCCAACACGCATTCGAGTTCCTCCACCTGCTGCACCGCCGCGTAAGCTATTAATTACTACCCATCCTTCGGCTTCGGTCTCCGCGTCCTTCCATTCAAATACGATTTCAGGGCGCTTATTTTCAAATTTCTTTAATAATTCTATCATCTGTGTTGTTGCAAAAATCAAAAATACCTTGATATTGCAAGCAAAATGCCCAAGGCCTATTAATTTTCTCCAAGTTTCAATGTGAATAAACTACCTACCGCGGATAATGCAGCGCACCCCCACATACATTTTCGTCCGCGCCAGTGACAGAGGCTAGGGAATTAAATTGTTGGTTTAAAAAACGAAACCCAAGGAACGCAAAGATTATCGCCTCCTTAAAATGTACGATATTAGCGCTTGGAATAATGACCTCTCCGGAATATTTCGACTTCAGAAGATTAATTAACGTCGTATTCAACGCACCGCCTCCCGTGATGTAGGCTCGCTTTAAGTCATGTTTTTCTAATACGGCTGCCAATTGATGCGCAATATGTTCATTGATCGTGGC
>JBEIDV010000145.1:0-5082 GCA_040383285.1 Crocinitomicaceae bacterium
GCCCCGGTATAGTTTTTAGTACGGTCATAATTGGTATTGAAATCACGTTTCAAATTCTCTGCATAGGAATAACTGGCGGACCAATTGGAAATGCGCCAGAATGCTGGCTTAGCCCCTGCTTTCGCTTCTTTGCGAACGTTTGTAAAATTGAATGATTTACGCTCATTGAAGTCCTGACCTAATTTTGCGCGCTCCTTGCGCGTAGCTAAATCATAATCCGCTAATTTAATGTCTGGATTGAATGGGTCGTATTCTGGATTAATTACATTTAATGAGTACCCGTAGAAGAATGGTAAGGAAACTTTAGCTTGTTTACCAAAGAATTGACCAAGTTGAACGGTAGAGTTCATATCAACTCCAACTTTCTGGTTCCGTTGACGATCTTGCACGCGACTTTCAACAGAGCCCCAGTTTATTCCAGAATAGTTACCAGAGGCAGAAATGGTAGCGAAGTCGGCTAATTGCAGCTGTGCTTGACCCACTGCAGCCCCTCCACCTTCACTCACGAAGTCGGTTAAACGCAATTCGTTTACCCATACATTGACACATTCAGGTTGTCCGTCATCGGGCCAATTATTGCTTGGATCTGATTGAAGTGGGTTTCTAACCCCAATCATGATGGTTTTTATTGCTTGTAAATTTGGGGAACCTTTAACTTTGATTCTCCGATCTGAATTGGCGGGATCGTCTTTAGCATATTCGAACATCGTCGATACCCCTGTTACGCCGTCATCAACTTTTTGATTTCGTTCCTTTTTTAAGTTTAATAAATCATCAAATACAATTTCAATATTGTTTTCTTCCGGCCAAATGTCTTCTGGAGTTGTTGCACCCCACTGTGTCTTGTAGAGCGGAAGTTCATATTCGTAATAATTATCTACGAAATCAGTTCCTAAGCGAACGAACAAGGTAACTTCTTTATCGTTAAATGGAATTAATGGATTAACCTCCTCCGAGTGTGCAAACAACTTCAATTTTTTGTAGGTACGCACGTCGAAAACCACATTTTTGTACGCTGCTCTTGCATCTCCATCTTGTAAATTACACATATCAAGCACCAAGGATTGCTCATTCATCTGACGTTGATATGTTTGTGAGGGGTCTACTTCTCGAACGATGCCTGGAGGAACCTCATATTTAATTGGAGTACGTTGGTCATTTTCCTCCACATTGACAGCCGAAATGTTAAATGCCGTTAGGTTAGGGTCCGGTTGAACACTAATACCAGGCTGAGTTAAATCGAGTAAATAAGGACGCCATTCACCGCGCATGAACTCCATTTTCGCGAACCGAATCTGTGTTTGCTCATCAAAGTTTTTCATGAACAAGCGCATAAAGCGAATGGATCTGAAATCTTGGATTCCATTCACCTTCTTCTCATAAGAAACCAAAGGAATTCTTACTTGGTACCACTTCTCAGTCTTATTCCCATTTTGATACAACTGAACATTGGTAATGAAGTTCTTTCCAACCACCATGTCATTTGGCCTCAAACTCATTTTATATTGGAAATATGCTTCGGATTCTGAAAGGTTATTGTCTTGATTGATGTCCTCCAAATCTGGCATATTCGTGGCTTGTGTAGGATAACCCGCCGTATTGGCTGTATCTGACATATTGGTTGTGGGTGCATTCCCCTCCATGCCATTATATCGTTTGTATCGTTCGAGTATATTTAATTGTGCGTTATCAAAGTTGTCATCTAGGTAATAATTATAATCATCATTCGATGGGTCTTGAATCATTTTAGCTTTAGCCGCAGGAGAAATAGTCGCGTTGTTTTGAACCCAATTCACATAGTTCGCATAGGCAGATTGTTCTGAGGCACTATTCCATCCATCTAAGCCAATGTCTTGATTTAATCGGGCGGCGGGGTCTGTATCGAAGGCATTTACAATTACCTGTTCATTAGAAACTCGTGCCCACAACGTGGTATCCACATTATCGGTGATGCTCGGACCAAACGGTGGAATTCCATTTTCATATTCCTTGCGTGAATCCGGCAACACATCTTCAGAAATGTTACCCAAATTAAAATATAAATCTCCACCATTCATGGACGAAGTTGGGTCTTGATTTTCCGCATCGTCATTAAACGGATCTAGCATCCAAAACTGAATGAATTGTACATTGGCTACCTCAAAGTCATTCGTGGAAAGTGCCCGCATAATCCCACCCCAACGGTTTTCAGGATTCGTGAACTGACCAACACTATCTACGGTAGCGGTTGTATCATAATTATACATTCCGCGTTCCTTCGGGTAATAGCAGACATCAAATACTGTAATGTTCGGAATCGAACCGTATTGTAGCTGTTGATTCGGGAAAATGTCTGTAAAATTCACCAAGCGCATGCGGCTATCTGCCAACATGGTTGCATCTTGTTTAATGTGATTTGGTGTTAGGTTATTGCTTTGATAAAAGAGCGGATCAATGGTATACCATGACATTTTTGCCCGTTTGAACCCTGCAGACAGGTTCTGGGAAGTGGCTTCAGGAAATAAATCAGGTTGCCCTTGGGGAACGGATGCTAAGCGCCATGCAGCAGCTGATTTTAAATCAATCGTACTTTGGCTGGCCTCGAAATCATCTACATAGGAAGTTCCCGCCTTGTTAATCACTTTTGGTTGCCCAGGAATCAAGTAAGCCGCCTCACCATTGATTGAGAAGGTAGACATTTGATTCGTTGATATTACAGGAAGTAAATCTACGAGTCGCGTTAGGAAAGGAACATCCCTTCGAATACTAAAGTCGATTCCGAGGACATTATTTTTGAAAGGTTCACTCCCGAAATCTACTTTTTGCGTCACGGGACGTTCTGTCATTCGTACCCATGTGGCACCGAACTTCATTTTATCACTCAAGCGGTATTGATAATGTCCTCCCATGAGAGAACGTGCTTGGAATCCAAATACTGAATTGCTTTCTATGGAAATTTTAATGGGTGTATTTGACTCAAGGATTCCTGTATTCAAGATTTTAACTCTCCCCAAATTATAATCCACGGAATAATCAGTGCCTTCGGTAAGTTTTATTCCTCCAGCCGTCACGGTAACCGCTCCTTGCGGCACATTCAGGGCATTCAGTGGAATATCTGAACTTACTGAGGATTGATATTCTCCTTTGAAAAGGAATCTGTTTTTACTTGGAATTTGTTGAGCAGCTGTTTTGGTTGAATCGTATAATTCGTAGAACGCTATGTTATTGATGGTAGTTTGGGGTACACCTACAGATTGAAGCTTTTTCGCTAATGTTTTGCCAAACGGTTCTACTGTTGAGAAAAAGATCCGTCCATTCTTGCGGTTAATCGTTCCCCCATTTTCAATTTTAGAACCCGTAACTGTAAAAGGTACGTAGTCAAACACCCCATCAGAAAACGGCTGATTGTTCTGATTCAAGCGGTCCATTTCTAATAAAGTAACCAATTGTTTATCGTCTAACCCAGCCATTGGAAACACAGGCAAAGGAACACTTGTAGATGGATTATTATAGTACACATCAACCTTAAATCCTTGTTGATCTACTTGATAAGCACCAATAGAGTAAACGTTTTTCATCATCAAATCCCAAATCTTATTTTGAGGACTCGTTATGGTTGGCTTTAATAATTTTAGAATTAAGGCTTCTTGACCGCTGGCACCATCCGTTGATAATTCACCCACCTGATAGGTTTGCCCGCGGTAGGTATACTCATACGCAACGGCAAGCACCTCATCGTTATTGAGCGGATTGTTTAACGAAACGTAACCAAGTAAGGCATTATAACTAAATTCTTGATCGGATAACTTACGTGCGTTCTCTACCTTTTCATAATCTTTTGCTTGTTGAAAAGGACCCGGTGCTGTAACTTGATTGTTTAACGCGGGGACAGCCGTAGAGAAATTCCGGATGAGGGGTTGATTTGCCGCCCACTGATAGAGGCTATTCGCATCATTGGCGGGTTCAACACCTGTACCGAAGCCACCAGGATTTCCCTGACAGTTGGTGGATTTTCCTTCACCTAAATCAGAAAACGCAATGATATTACGTGTGTTTTCGGTAATGTTGGAGCGATTCGTAACCCAAACTTCTATCCGAGTAATGTACCGTGTTGCATTCACATTTGGCAAGCTTGCCATGGCAGAATCATAATCGTCGTGATAAAACAAATTCAAAAAGTAGTGACGATTTGCTTCGTAATTATCTGCTGTTAACTCAAACTTTTGAACTTGAGATTTTCCTGTTATATTAATTTCTTGTCGTTTACCTTTCGATTGAGCCACAATTAAATCGAAGGTAGATCTACCAAACTTCAACTGTGTTTTAGCACCGAAAAGCGTTTGTGAACCTTGAATTAAGGACGTAGGCAAATCTAAATTCACCATACCTAGTGCAATCTTTTGAATGATTTGATCCTCGTCGCCGGTATGTTCTAACTTAGAAATATTTTCAAAATCAAATGCGGCTTGGGTATTATATTTAGCGCCTATTTTGAGTCTAGTACCAATCTGACCCACAATATCCATGTTAATGTTTTGTTGGAAATCAAAGCGTGTAATTCTTCGTTGACGCATTGGAAGAATTGGATTATCGTATCTCGAATGATTGACCCCAAGTTGCACTTCTACATTACCTTGCGGACGAATAACAATTTCACCAGAACCAAAGATGCTTTCAAACACTTTACTTCCAATTTTAATTGGTAGTTCAAAAGATCTTCCAACAACAGACTCTTCCTCGATTTGCTGTTCCCAATTTTGACCTTCAAATTGTTTATTCTTGTAATTCAAATAATCTTCCAAGGACATGGATGTAGGGTTCCGGAATAGAAGTCCATCACCTACCGTTTGCTTAAACACGTAATGACCAGTTTCCGGGTCATATTCAATGGTTTGTTGCATGTTGGTGGGATCACCTAAATCAAAGGATTGTTGATTGTTATTATACGTGTTAAACGATGGGTTAATTGGAAAAGGGAGTATAGGACCTTGGGCATATGATGCCAATGGAAAAAGGGCTAAAAGTAAGCCCAATACAAAAGCACTAGAAATAATATTTCTTTTACACCAATTCACTATAATACTTTTAGGGCCTCCTTGATTA
>JBEIDV010000146.1:0-5049 GCA_040383285.1 Crocinitomicaceae bacterium
CAGGGTGTTTTCCGTAGAACTTAAGATCATTTCAAATCCTTTCACTTCGTGCCCATCAACACACCAATCCTTTAAAAACACAGAATAAAGCGTTACCGCAGCCATGGTCGGCACGGCCAAAAAGAAACTAAACTCTGCAGCAGATTTTCTGTTTAACCCTTGCTGCATTCCACCAATAATGGAAGCCGCAGAGCGGCTTACGCCAGGCATCATCGCTAAACATTGCCAAAGGCCAATAAGCAAGCCGTTACGGATTGAAACCTCTTGGTCTTTACGTTGTGCTTGTTTTGAAAAGATTCGATCGATAAACAATAAAACCACGCCCCCTAAAATCAACACAACAGCAATAATAAGTGGCTTTTCAAATACGGATTCGATTTTATCATCAAATAGTTTACCTAATACTAAGGCGGGAATTACGGCGATGGCCAACACCCGATAAAATGTCCATTGGATGTTTATAAAAAACCGCTTCCAATAAGCTACAACCACCGCCAATATCGCTCCAAACTGAATGGAAACTGTAAACATTTTTACATAATCAGTTTGTTGAATTCCAAGTAATTCTTCTGTAAACAATAAATGTGCGGTACTCGAAACGGGTAAAAACTCGGTTAAACCCTCAACGAGTGCAAGAATTAGTGCATGAAAAATTGACATGAACTAGATAGATTTTGGTGTGTCCCCTGGATTACTATCGTCCGAAGGATTTTTTTTCATGATCGAATAAAAAATAACCACATAGCCTAGGATAATAAGAAACGGTGCCAGCGTAATTCGAATTGGACTAAAAAGTTCATCCGCATTAAACTTGGTTGGATCCTCTGAACCACCGCCAATCATTAATACAAATCCTAAGACATTAATAATTAAACCAATAATCAAAAACTTATAATTCTTAGGGTTAAAACCAAAATGTTTAATCTTACTCATACTAATATAATTTGTCCAATTTCATTCGCAAATACTTGTTTAATGCGAACCACGTGGACACGAAAGTAATAAAAACACCGGTGGCAATCAATACGCCGATTAAGATTAATAGATTAAATAGCGAAAAGGTTAACTCAATGGTCTCTAGTGTATTGTTTAATGCATAAAAAACGGAAACTAATAACGCTAAGGCAATCAGTGCAGAAATCAATCCATTTTGGATGGCTTGCATAAGAAAAGGTTTACGCACGAAAGAGGCTGTTGCGCCCACCAACTGCATCGTTTTAATAGTAAATCGACGCGAATAAAGGGCCATACGAATGGTGTTGTTAATCATCGCAACGGCAATTACAATTAACAAGAGTGCGATAGAAATAAAGAGAATCACAAATTGCTTAAAACCAAGATTAACACGCTCCACAGAAGACGCATCGTAACTTACCTCATCGATTACATCTTTGTATGAGTTAAGTAGCTTTTTTTTGATGGTTATAAGCCCTGTTTTTGTTGCGTTTTTTTCATTCGGGGAAAAACATAAGGAAGGCGGGAGAGGGTTTTCTTCTTCAAACAACACCTTAATATCTTCCGAACCATCTCCTGTGAATTCCTCCACCGCACGTTCTGCAGAAACGAACCAAACACGCTTTAATTCGGGCCATGATTTAAGTTGTGATTCGATTTGTTTAATGTCCGCATCTTTAACATCTGCATTAAAAAAGACATCACATTGAATGCTTTCCTTTGCTTGTTTTTGAATCGATTGAAGCGCCATAGAGCCACTTAATACAATACCAGTTAAGAATAATACTAATGAAATTCCAATAATGGTAGAAAGGTAACTGCTTCGTATGCCTCGTTTTGTATATTTTTCGATAGAATCCGTCATGAAGCGAAATTACAACGCACAAGCAATTAAAAACAACGACTATCCATGAATATTCAACGATACATTGTTTATAGCGATTCTGATATAGGATCTACCCAATCGCCATGTTCTTTGATTAATTCAACTAAGGCATCCACCGCCTCCATCGTATTCACATTTTTTCGAACTACTTCTTTTTCTTTGTACAGCGTTATTTTACCCGGACCAGAACCAACATATCCATAGTCAGCATCGGCCATTTCTCCAGGACCATTTACAATGCATCCCATAATTCCTATTTTCAATCCTTTTAAATGGCTGGTTCTTTTTCTAATGTTGGCCGTGGTTTCTTGTAAATCGAACAGGGTCCTTCCACAACTTGGACAAGAAATATATTCTGTTTTCGATGTGCGAAGACGCGTAGCTTGTAATACCCCAAACGCCGTTGAATTAACGGTTGTTTTGGGTTGATTTGGTGCAGTTAACCAAATTCCGTCGCCAAGCCCATCCACAAACAAAGACCCCGCTTTAACACCGGCTTCCAGCTGGAAAGTTTCTTCATTTTCTGTTTCAATGGTTAATTTGAAGATAACCGGATTGGCTTTATTAGCTTGTTTCAATAGCATAAAGGCCCATCGCATCCATTGCACGCTATTGTCATAAGACGAAGTTAACACCAAGACGTCCTGCGGATTTAACTTTTCTAGGTATTCGGATAACTCCTCTGGACTTGATTCACAAAAGCAAACGTGTTGGGAAGAAATAGTGTGGCGATCTCTTATTGAAATCACCGGAAAATAACCCGGGATATTTTGTGCGGTTGAGGACCATGTTTTTCCATCAACCAATACCCTCAAGGTTCCAGGTAATTCAAAATCAATGGATTGATTGCCAAGGTATAAAAAATCAGCAGCCGCATCTTGAATGTTCCATTTATCTAAGGATGGAGAATAAACATATCCTGCAGCATAAAGGTTAGCTGGAGTAATTGCCGTATTACTTGAAAAATCCGCAATAACTACAGGTACTTGTCCTCCGCCAATTGTGGCACATGAAACAGAAGGTCTGCGTTCAAAAGAAAATGGATTAAAAGGGAGTTCTTCCGGATATTCAGGGATGGGTAAGACATTCGTTAATCGTGTAAGGTCTATTAACTTTCGAGCCACCGGGATTTCAAATTCAGGCGCTTCGGTTAAAGAAACGCGTATCGTATCGCCTAATCCATCAATCAATAAGGCCCCAATTCCAACCGCAGATTTAATTCTACCATCCTCCCCGTCACCAGCTTCCGTCACACCCAAATGTAAAGGATACACGCGCTTACGTTTAATCATTTCACTCGCTAACAAGCGATAGGCTTGAACCATGACCAAGGTGTTGCTCGCCTTCATGGAAATGACCAAATTGAAATATCCGTTTTTCTCGCATACCTCAATAAATTCATACGCTGATGCCACCATGCCTTCCGGGGTATCTCCGTAACGACTTAAAATACGATCCGATAAAGAACCGTGGTTGGTGCCAATGCGCATCGCGCGATTTAAGGATTTACATAGAATCACTAAAGGGGTAAACTTCTCCTCAATTCGAACCAACTCTGCGCTATAGGACTCATCCGTATACTCCAGCGTTTCAAACTTCTTTTTGTCCGCATAATTGCCTGGATTGACCCGTACTTTTTCTACATATTTCGCAGCAATTTCTGCGGCATTCGGCGTAAAATGTATATCAGCAACTAAGGGTTGGTTATAGCCCCGGGCAAGTAATGCGTGTTTAATTTCATTTAAATTCTCTGCTTCCGTTTTACTCGGCGCTGTTAATCGAACCAATTCACAACCCGCCTCTAACATTCTTACTGATTCCTCCACAGAGGACAAGGTATCCGCGGTGTCTGCCGTGGTCATTGATTGTACTCGTATGGGATAGTCGCCACCTAATCGCAAATCCCCTACTTGTACTTCTGTAGCACGCAATCGGATTTGTTGATACGGGTTATTGCAATATTTCATAAGCTTATAACACCTGTTAGATTAGGATTGTTTCGTGTCTATTAAACCGCGAAGCGAATCCATTAATAAATTAAAATCTGTTTCAGCGCGATGGTCGTTGCGAAAATGAAAATCCGCCATCGAAACATATGGCGCAATAAATGAGTCATAACACGGCATCACATGGTTGTCCCATTGATAAATTATATCACTTCGCTTATACCCCCTGTTGTCTTGATCACGATAAATTCTTCGGTCCAATTGAATCGCGTGTTCAACATCCACAAAAACTGAATAATCAAGCATTGAATGAACCGCTTGGTAATGATATAAAAACAAGCCTTCTACAAGCACCAATTCACTCGGCTGAATAGTTAGTAATACATTTTTAGCCGGCGTGGTATTAAAAAAATATTCCTTCACCTCAATCGGTTTACCAGAAACTAAGGTCTTGAGGTCTGTGGTTAATTGTGCTTCATTCAACGCCGTTGGTAAATCGAAATTAACTATCCCGTTTTCATCCAGTTGTTGCTCTTCAATTGGGTGATAATAATTATCCATGGTGAACAAGGCGGGATTCAACTGCGAAAATTCCTCCGCAACACGCCTAAGTAAGGTGGTTTTTCCAGAGCCGCTTCCGCCACAAATCCCAATAACCACAGGTCCTTTTTTCTCGTTCATCAAGCAAAGATAACCATTCAATTATTCTCATTTTAATTGCTTTGCCATTAATTTTTAACTAATCTTGCAATATATTAACATTCACATGAAATTACTTTTCAGCGCCGCTTTTATCGTATTTACCCTAAGTGCTTTGGCGCAATTACGTGTCAAGGATAAGGCACCAATGCAGCAAGTAGATATGAAATCTATTAATGGCAGCATATATAATTTAAACAACCTAAAAAAAGACAAGGGCTTAATTGTTATTTTTTCCTGCAATTCGTGTCCATTTGTAGTGGGTTCAGATGATTTTCCAGGTTGGGAAAAACAATATGATTCCTTATATAATGAAGCCTTGGCGAATGATATTGGCTTCGTGTTGGTTAATTCAAACGAAGGGAAACGTAGCCAAGCAGATTCTTACGAGGAAATGGTAAAACATGCAAAAGAACAAAACTACACCATGCCTTATGTGGTAGACGAACAAGCCGCACTAGCGAATGCGTTTGGAGCTAAAACCACGCCCCATGTGTACTTTTTTGACCAAACATTAACATTGATTTATACGGGTTCCATTGATAATTCATGGGATAAAGGAAG
>JBEIDV010000147.1:0-5007 GCA_040383285.1 Crocinitomicaceae bacterium
AAGCCCACTCAGCTTTCGAATAGCGTTGACTGGCCCTGAATGCAGCGGAAAATCCACGCTGGCACAATGGCTTTCAAACGAGCTCAACCTTCCCCTTGTCCCAGAATTTGCACGCACCTATTTAGCAGATAATCCGAGCTATTCGCGTGAAGACTTATACGCAATTGCATCGGGTCAATTTACCCAAAACCATCAACATGAACGATGTATTTGTGATACAGAAATGACCGTTATGCGCATTTGGGAACAGGTAAAATACGGAGGAATTACAACGCATATTCAGGACTTAACATCGTCCGAATCGTACACCCTATTGTTCTTGTGTAAACCCAATTTTCCTTGGGAAGAAGATCCCTTGAGGGAACACCCTGAAGTACGGGATGAGCTCTTCGAGCTATACCAACAAGATTTAAAAATTCGACAGGTGCCTTATCATATATTAGCGGGCTCTTTGGATGAAAGAAAATCACAACTTTTGAGGCTAATTCCTCATTAATTCGGTACCTTTGTCTTATGAAACGCCTCGTCTTTATTGCCCTGATTTTGGCCATTGCCATTCCAATTGCATACTTCATGGTTAACCAAGCCAACACTCCTGCCTTACCCTTTATCAATCCTACCGATGTGCAATCTGAAATGGTTGATTCCAGTGTGCAAGACATTGGCAGAAATCACAAAATCGGTTCGTTTAAGTTGCTTGATGAACAGAACAAACCCATTACCGACGAGGTAATCGAAGGAAAAGTATTTGTTGCGGAATATTTCTTTACTACCTGTGGAAGCATCTGCCCAATCATGAATAAGCAAATGCAACATGTCCAAGCAGCATTCGATGGGAATTCAACATTTGAAATCTTGAGCTTTACGGTTGACCCTGAAAATGACAAGCCAAAGCAGCTCTTGGAATATGCAAAAAACCACGGTTATCGCGCTGGACAATGGCACTTTATTACGGGGAACAAAAAAGACCTTTATTCCCTTGCAAGAACTTCGTTTTTTGTTTTAAAACCTGCGGAAGCAGCGAATCTTGGGGATGCTGGAAGCGACTTTATTCATACCAACAATTTTGTTTTGGTTGACCAAGACCGTCATATAAGGGGGTATTACGATGGTACCAATCCTGCAGAGGTGGATCAGCTCATTTTGGATATTGAAAAATTACTCGAAACCAAGTAATAAATCCATATTTTTTGGTAATTTCAGCGAGTGAAACGGTATACATTCATAGCCTTTATTTATCTACTTTCATCGCTTGCCTTATTTGGTCAGTCCTATCAAGGCAATAATACCGTGCATACCAAACCGGCAAAAGCTGCAGGCTGTGCACCGCCAACCACAACTTCGTTTTTAGAATTAAACAACGTACGCGCAATGGTGCATACGGCTGGGAATTTATGGCAAGTTCCGGGTCAAAATTTCTCGCAATATGAGGTCCCTAAGAATTCAGGAATCATGGCATTATTTACTGCCGCTTTGTGGCTTGGAGGAACCGATGTAAATAACCAGCTCAAGCTCGCCGCTCTTCGATATCGGAATGGTCAAGATTATTGGACCGGTCCCTTGTCGCAAGTATTGGCAGAAACAAGTTATGAGGAATGTGATAAGTACGACCGCCACTTTATCAGCTCAAAAGATGAAATCCGAGAATTTAATGCATGGTTCGAGGCTGGATTAGCCGATCAGCAATATGGTACGAACACCCAGGCTTCCCTGTTTCCTAACTATCAAGTGCCGGAAATCATTAAAACATGGCCGGCCCATGGGAATGTATCCTTAGGTCAAGACTATTACCTGGCGCCCTTTTATGATTTTAACGACGATGGCCATTACGACTGGCGTGATGGAGATTATCCCTGGTACGACATAAAGCAAGATAAACAATGTAACGTCGATCGGGATGTGTCGCTTTATGGGGATAAGAACTTTTGGTGGGTTATGAACGATAAGGGGAATATCCATACCGAAACGGGTGCCGATCCCATTGGAATGGAAATCCGGGCGCAAGCCTTTGCCTTTGCTTCAAACGATGAAGTAAATAACATGACCTTTTACAACTACGTACTGATTAATCGAGGAACACAAACCTTGTATAATACGTACTTTGGGTTCTTTACAGACGGCGCCTTAGGAGATCCGTATGATGACTATGTGGGTTGTGATGTCATGCGTGGCTTGGGATACTATTATAACGGGGATAATTTTGATGGGGACAACTCGGGGTATAAAGGCTATGGATATTCTCCACCCGCGGTGGGGGTAGACTTCTTTGAAGGACCATATCAAGACGATGACGGAATCGATAATGCCTATGGCATTGGATTGAATGAAGCCTTAAATGGGATAGGTTATGGAGATGGAATCATAGATAACGAACGCTTTGGAATGCGTAGGTTCTTGTATTATTCAAATACAACGAACGGGGCAAACATCAATCAAACTGACCCCATTGCCTCTTCGGATTACTACAATTATTTGAGGGGTTATTGGAAAGATGGAACTAAGTTCGTTTATGGTGGAAGTGGTCATATCTCTGACCCTGAAGCCGATCCAAATACCCCCTGCGATTTTATGTTCCCTGGAACGTCTGATTTTATGGGTTGGGGAACGGGCGGTGTTATTAAACCAAATTGGACGGAACAAACGGCCAATAACACACCGAATGATCGTCGATTTGTAGAGAGCGCTGGACCCTTCTTACTTAAACCCGGAGCAATTAACAACATTACGGTGGGAGTTGTTTGGGCTCGTTCAAACGGTGGAGACCCTTTTACCTCCGTGGAATCCTTACGCCGTGCCGACGATAAGGCTCAGGCCTTATTCGAAAATTGTTTCAAGGTTATGGATGCCCCGCATGCACCCAACTTAGAAATTCAAGAATTGAATAATGAACTCATTCTTTACTTGTCAAACCCGATTAACTCGAATAACTATCAAGAAAAATATCAGGAAAATGACCCCTTCATTGTCTCATCAAATCCTAACGTAGATAAAACATTCCGCTTTCAAGGGTATCAAATTTTTCAATTAGCAAATAATCAGGTGGCGCTTTCTGACTTGAATAATCCCTTAAAATCAAGGTTGGTGGCTCAATGTGACATCAAGGACAATGTTTCTCGGATTATCAATTTTGAGTTTGATGAAGAACTAGGGTTTAGTGTTCCTAAGGAGCGGGTTAATGGTGAAAACAAGGGGATTCGCCACAGCTTCCGGGTAACGAATGATTTATTCGCGCAAGGGCAATCGAAGTTGGTAAATTTCAAGAAATACTACTACATGGCGGTTTCTTATGCATACAACAACTACGAAACCTACAATCCGAATGACCCCTTGAGCTTGAACGGACAAAAAATGCCCTACATCGCAAGTAGAAAAAGTGCCATGGGTGAAGTGAAGGTTATGGAAGGGGTACCCCACAATCCAATGCCTGAAGCCGATGGTACCTACCAACAAATAAGCTATGGGTCTACACCCAAAATTACACGCCTTGATGGGTACGGAAACGGAAACCGATCCTTAGAATTTACAGAGGCTACCTTGAATACTATTTTGAATACTGGATTTATGGAGGAGCCCGAATACGATTATGGCCAAGGTCCGGTGAACATCAAAGTAGTGGACCCCTTAAACCTAAAAAGTGGATATTTTGAGTGTCGTTTTAGAAACTATACCCCTACCTCACCGGGGAATGCAGCCGATACGGCCAGTTGGGTGATTTATCGCTACGATACCAAAGGCGGAACCATTCAGGATTCGGTAAGTTCAGAGCTTACCATTGCAGGGGATAATGAACAAATCATACCGGCATGGGGAATCTCGGTACAAATCCACCAGGAAACCTATTATTTTCCTTCAGGATCTGGCAACATTACGGCGAAAAGCACGAACATGATTGAGTCTTCGATTACTTTTAGTGACTCCTCTAAGCGTTGGTTGACGGGTGTCAAAGACAACGATGCATTTTATCCCACCAACTGGATACGTTCGGGTGATAATACGCCGGACTGTAATCCTTCTTCTAGTGGATATGTTGGCTTACCCAATGGGCCCACATATCTCAATCCGTGTAATTATCCCGACGAAGTTGGAGTTGATCCTGAGCGAGCTTATGATGGTATTTTGGATGGAGTGATTGCTCCGCATCGTTTAACGGGTTATCAGGCCGACTACATGCCATTAGCCTATTGTGGAACATTTAATGGGTCGTCTCGTCAAAATGCATCGATTTCGTTCTTACCCAGTGTGAATATTGTCATAACGAGCGATAAGAGCAAGTGGACGCGTTGTCCGGTGGTAGAACTTGGCCGCTACTTAACCGTGAGCGGAGCTGGTCCTGGCTCACTGCGGAAAAGTCCAAGCGTGGATAAGAATGGAAATGCCGATGGTACAGGTACCGGCATGGGATGGTTCCCAGGCTATGCGGTAGATTTAGAATCTGGTGCGCGTTTGTACATGGCCTTTGGTGAGAATTCGTTTCTTGGCGGAGAGAACGGCGCAGACATGGTTTGGAATCCAACGGATAATTTTGTGAGTAACGCTGGAACCCCTTTGATGGGTGGAGTGCATGCCGTTTATGTGTTTAGTTACCATCAAAAATCAATTAATGGATACAATTCAAGTTTTGACTTCCCAGCATATACTCCGGGCGTATCGGACGTAAATGCAAACAATGTTGCCTATCAAAAGTACTTAGAGGTGGAAGCCAACAGTGTTGTAGGAAAGCGTGATTTATACGGTAGTTTGACTTGGATTTCTTACCCACTTTTGGCGCCAGGTCAAACGTTATTGTCAACCGATGTAACCATTCGTTTACGCATCAACAAGGAATACAAGAACTTCACGGCAACGGGTGCAAATGGCGGCAAGCCCATGTACGGGTGGTCGATGGATGAGATCGCCACAGAAGTTGGGTCGCATGATGCACTGAAGGAAGGATTGAAATTAATCAATGTCGTTCCTAACCCATACTTCGCGTATTCTGATTACGAACGTACGAAATTAGACACCAAG
>JBEIDV010000148.1:0-4999 GCA_040383285.1 Crocinitomicaceae bacterium
ATTACATTAGCTATACTTCCACCGAGTAAGGGGTCTACCAGCTCATAGGTAAGGGAATCACCATCCGGATCAAAAGCAACATGGTCAAAGTTTAGGGTATTTTGTGCGCAAAGAACCAAGGGGGGATAATTAGTGAATCGTGCGCCCTGATTATAAACGGGGGTTAATGCACTGCCTGGAATAAACGTGGTTAGTGTAATTCCATTATTTCCGGGATCTACGATGTTGTCTATATTATTTGCCCAACAGCACCGTTGATAAGATATATGATACCCGGAAGGATTGAATGGCAATTGAATCGTATCAATATAAATTCCTTTTTCAACACAAATATTATCTGGCGGAGTTACGCATGGGTCATCATATACAATGGGTAAAATTGCACTGGAGAATAAGGAGACAAATTCTTCTGAATAAAATGTGCCATCTTCATTGAATATCGTATAAACGAGCGGGTTGTCATAGGCCGTTGCACTGTTACAATCTCTATAAATCTCAAAAGTTACTTTATAAAAACCGTTGCCTAAGGAATCGTAATAAATTTCACCGCCAAGAATATGTGTAGCCTTAACCTGATTGGTTAACACACAAATCAATGCAAAACAAAATCCTAATACTAATTTTCTCATATTTAAAAACTTAACTATTCCTCAATCCAAACCCTTTCTATTGTTCCATCCTCAAAATACAATATAAGAATTTGACCCGGTCTTTTTACAGTTAGTCTGCCACTCAAATCAGTTATTCTGACTATTTTTTTTGAAGATAACACATTCAAATCATTAATTCCACCGGTTAAAATAGTTAGGTTTAACGTAACCAAGCTATCACAGGCATTTACATTTGCTGCGGTGTCCACATAAGTTCCTGAGGCTGTATAAACCATGCCATTGAGTGGCCAAGTGTACGGACCTGAACTTGTTACATTAAGCGTTCCAGTTAAAAGCGCTTGAACCATTATTGTCATAATGCTCGTGTCACAAGTAATTCCACTACAAGCTATCAATTGAACGTTGTATGACCCTGGAAAATAATAGCACGCTGGATTGGGATTTTGTAAGTTGGAGGTTTGACCGTTCCCGAAATCCCACGCGAACGTATTTGACCCGGTACTTGTATTGGTAATCGAAATGCAGTCGCCTATGCAAGGTGAGTTACTAGAAAGTAGGTACGAAGCAGTCACTGAAGGTTGAACTGGGGACGTAATTTTCACGTTATTGATTGCTATCGAAGGGTCTGAACCGGCACCGTCATTATCATTATGCCATTCAAATCCAATTCTTAGCGTGGAGATATTCGAACAACTAGCGGGCAACAGGGCAACTATATTACTCCAAAGCCCCTGCCCTGAGGCACATGTTGTACCTGAGTTTATAGCCTGTAAAACAGACCAATTACTTCCACCGTCTACACTATATACTACATTGCCAAAATCAGCTCCTGGCTGCCCTATACCGATGTAATCAAAAGATAAATTCAAAACACCCGTATTCATTGTATTTATATTGGCACTGGTGAATGCGCGTTTATTTGTTGTAGCATCAATAAATCCAAGGCCGCCATCGCCTGCATTATAGGTAGCTCCACTACCAACACACCATGCACCTTGGCAACTCACATGCAGGGTCTTATTGCCGTTACTGGCAACCCCACAAGTTCCTGCCGCTACCCCACCTTCCGCATCGGAAATAACCCAGTTATTTGCATCTATACCGTTGGCACCAATAGACGAATTTAAGGTCCAAGTTGCTGGATTTTCAAAATCATCTTGCCAAATGATGTTTTGCGCATAAAAAGATAGATGAACAAGCAGTATTGTAAGAAGTAGGTTGTTTTTCATTTTTTGAAATTTCTTTAAATTTAATCGAAATTCAGAATTCAAAAGAACTTATCTAATAAATACCTTTATTTTTAGCTAAAAAAATGCGTTTTTCAATCCTTGTAACCTTATTGATAAGCTTAAAATTCTATGGTCAAATAGAAAATATTTATTGCCCAGAAATTAATGACCAATTGAAATCGAAAGGTGTTTTTCCTTTTGGCGTAGCATCTGGAGACCCAACGGAAAAAGGGGTTGTTTTATGGACGACGTTAAACCCATTCAAACTTCAAACCTTTCGTATCGTAAGTTGTCAAGTAAGTGAGCAATACAGTTTTAAAGAGATATCAAGAACATTCCAATTCGAGGTGGAAATTGCGCGAGGTTTGTCTGTAAAAATCAATGCATCCAATCTTTCACAAGACAAGCAATATTTCTACAGATTCATTTATGGTGAGGATACTTCGGCAATTGGACGAACAAAAACAATTGGAACGAATCCAGACGATTTAAATTTCGCGGTGGTAAGTTGCAGTAATTATGAATGGGGCTATTTCAACGCATATGAATCCATAGCCAACATACCTAACCTAGATTTTGTAATACATCTAGGAGATTACATCTACGAATATGGTCCCGGTGTTTATGGTGATAAGTCCTTAAATCGCGGGCATCTGCCTGCTAAAGAATTACTAACGATTCAAGATTACCGATCTCGTTATGCCCAATATCGATTGGATGAACAATTGCAAAAAGTTCATCAAAACACAGCGTTTATTTCCGTCTGGGACGACCATGAAATCGCGAATGACACATACACCGAAGGTGCACAAAATCACCAAGAAGAAGAGGGGAATTGGAATGAACGTAAACTAGCTGCTCAGCAAGCGTATTTTGAATGGTTACCCATCACTGACAACACGAAATATGAAATACAAAGGGCGTTTACCTTTGGCTCCCTAGCTAATCTATATATGCTTGATGAACGACTAAAAGGAAGAACAAAACAACCTACGCAAGAAGGCGAAACAACAGAAGGCAGCAGTATGCTGGGGGATAATCAATTTAATTGGTTGGTAAACTCCATGAATCAATCGGAAACCGCATGGAATATTCTTGGTAACCAAGTACTCTTTTCCAGCATTACAATTCCCCCAGATGTAGCCGGCATAAAAAAGAGTATGGATACGTGGCAAGGGTATTTGAAGGAACGAAATCAATTATTCGATGAATTTCATAAAACTAGTACTTCTAAGTACCAAGCAAATAATCTCATTGTGCTGACGGGTGACATCCATAGCTCGTTAGCCTTAAAACTTGAACATAAAAATAAACCACTTGGGGTTGAATGGGTAGCCCCTAGTGTAACATCTGCTAATTACAATGAACGGTATTCGTCGTGCAAGACAAAATCAGTTGAACGTAAGCTACGCAACAAGGCTCTTAATCCCGGATTGGACTTTGTAAACTTACGACATCATGGATATGTCCTTATTGAGCTGACAGCAAGTCAAGCAAAATCGACATGGGTCAAGGTGAAGGTGAATAAACCAGGTAAAACAAAATCTAAAAAGATTCATACCGAATCCATTCATAAAATCATTACCCTAAACGGATAAGAAAGGATACAAACTACGTATAACTACGTAGTGCCTCCCATGTAACTACGTACTAGCCTATCGGTATGTACGTGTATTTTGTAAGTACTAATAGAAAAACTGAATCTATTAGACTTTATATATAGTCACCTTTGGTTTAGCAAACAACGCTAATACCAAAGCATATGAAAACAATAACAGTACTTTTCGTTTTAATCTTAGGAAGTTTAACTACTACCACGTTAGGGCAAGTTTCTAAAGTTTGGGTACAGATAACGGATCATTCAGCAATCCCAGCGGTTTCAGCGGATGGACAATTGGTATCAACGAATGAAACATTAAATGCAGCTATTTCTTCAATCGGCATTACCAAGGTAACCCAAGCATTAGCGGCATCAAAACAAGTAAAGCTTCAACAAGTTTATGAAATAGAATGTGCTTGTACTGAAGAAGTATTAACCACTACGTTAAAATCAATACCTGTTCTTACGGGAATTGAAGCAGCACCAAATTACCAAGTGCTTTACACACCAAACGACTATAATTTAGGTCTTGCAAATAATTATGCCATGGATTTAATTAATGCGCAAGGAGCATGGGACGTCACACAAGGCAATGCAAGTTTTATTATCGGAATTAGTGATCAAAACGTAAATCCAGCACATGAGGAATTAGTTGGGAAAATTGTTTCATATGATGCAAGTAATCTAGCCACCCCTACCCACGGAAATGCGGTTTGTGCGATTGCCGCCGGGAACACAAATAATAATACAGGATTAAGTTCTATTGGCTTCAATTCTTCTATTGCATTTTACCAAATGAATTACAACGAATTATTAACTGCTACTTACAGCGGAATTCGAGTATTAAACTTAAGCTGGACATCAGGATGTTTTTATAACCAATACGAACAAGATGTAATGACCGAAGTATACAATAATGGAACATTTATTATTGCAGCTGCTGGAAATGGAAACACATGTAATTCTCCGGATGCCTTAGTATATCCAGCGGCATATGCACATGTATTTGCGGTTACCAGTATTGGTGAATTAGACAACCACGAACAAGTAAGCGGAGATCCATTATCTACGCATCAACATAACCAAATGGTAGATTTATCTGCTCCTGGATACCAAGTTGCGATTGCTCCGATGGACGGATGGTATTTGAATAGTTCTGGTACATCGTATGCTGCGCCGTATGTAACAGGCACCGTTGCCCTTATGTTAGCTGTAAATCCGTGCCTAGGAAATGTTGATCTTGAAACCATATTAAAAAATACATCTACCAATATTGATGCATTGAATCCATTGTATGCTGGAAAAATCGGAAGCGGTAGATTAAATGCAGCAGCAGCAGTCTTATTTGCTCAAACCTATGTTCACGAAGCGATTTTTAATGTAGCCATTCAAGGGACTTGCGCTAGCACCTCTTCAACCGTTAGCCTTAATCCAACCAATGTAACGGGCAACGTCTCGGTTACATGGTCTAATGGTATGGTAGGCCTTCAAAATACTGGAATAGAAACAGGAACGTATACCGTAACCTTGGTGGATGCGATTGGCTGTAGTTCAGATAC
>JBEIDV010000149.1:0-4973 GCA_040383285.1 Crocinitomicaceae bacterium
GATCACGATTACCTCTGTCCAACGAATGTCCCAACCACCATTAATTTAGCATGGGAGGCCTACGAAAACGACGATGTTGGTAATTATGACGTGCTCGGCCTAAACGATGGTCAAACCAACTTACAGAACGTTGCCATGCCTGTTCCTGCCGCTGCAGGTTCCTTGTTTTATACATTCACTGCCAATTCGGTAGACCCCGGTTGCAACCAAACCTACACCGTAAATTTGCGTGTGGACCGAATTCCTATCGTGGTCAACTACATGCAGGATAACGTATGTAATGCGAATTCCCTTGCATTAAACACCACATATACCTTTGGTTGGTGTCCCGGCACCCTGGAACCCAACGAACCCGCGGCAAATGATGTACAAAACGCCGGATCCTTATGGTCTAAATTCATTGCACCACCCTCCGGTAGCGTGGAAATCACCTCCGATTTAGCCGGAACGCAAATTGGCACCTATTTTCAAGTATATCACGCCGCAGATGGTGGAAACTGCACCCACGGCATCCATGCGGTGACCGGCGCATTGATTAAAGACAAATTCGAATACCTTTCGAACGTAGACTTTTCTGATGGAGTCGATTTACTCGGCATTGATCCCGAGGCTGAAATCACTTTTAGTGCGTGTGACCCAATTCCCTTGATTTCCTATCAAAAATTAATTCCTGGAGAAACCTATTACATTCAATTTACCTCAGACCAAGTGAATGACAATGGCTATTTTCAACTGCGTGTAAACGGTTTGGGTGGAGGTGCCCCGAATCTTGAAGACATCCCATGTTTGTCTACGACCGTTCCTTATGGTACAGCTGCAATATCTTCCGGTCAAAACAGTGCTGCGACTACCACCTTGAATTTTGGATGTGCCTTTGATGGGGGAAACAACGCTGCAGAAACCGGACAAGTGCACAGCAGTTCGAATCCAAATCAATACCATGCCTATGATTATCCGCACGCTGCCGTAGGAAACCCGGTAATGAATGAAAGTGTGTGGTTAAAATTTGTAGCGCCACAGCAAGGGCGAATTTCATTTGAAGCGGACTATCAAAGTGCCCTCTACGGTGAAAGTGCCGCGTTATTTGGCTACGATACATCCTTTGCTCCGGGAGTTCCCGTAGATTATTTATGCTCGAACTTAAAGTTTATTGATTCCGATGAAGGAGGAACCAATGGATTTCTTGGCGGCGACCCAAGCGCATTAATTCTTGCGCCTTGTTTAGAGCCCGGATATACATATTTTGGAATGGTGGATCCGTCGGATGCCATTACTCCCCTAAGTTCACAATCCATAAAAACTTGGGTGCATGACCCGAGTGTGGTAGATCCAAGTCAAAACCCTCCAGGGAATGATATCCTTTGCCTCACCATGCAAAACCCCTTGTATCAAGTGCCTGTAATTCCGGCCGGGGTAGTCCCCCCATTTCAAGCAGTGGCTGGATCGAATGTACTTGCATGTCAAGAATACTTGGCTGGCGAACCGAATGTTGATCCAAGCCCAGGGAATTGCGCAAACCAAACCGTATGGCACTATTTTGTAGCACCCGCCTCTGGAGCCGTAGAAATTAGTTTGCGTGCGTATATAGGAATGAATTTACTGCGCTTTAATATCTATGAGCTTTTAAATGGTAGCAGCTGTTATGGCGGTCTTGCTCCAGCCACCTTTACCACGAATGGAACGCGATACGACCCGGTAATTACGCCGGTGGTTAGTGGTTCTGCCACGCAAAATGGACAACAAGTTTCCATGTGCTGTCTGGATTCCGGGACCGTATATGCGATACAACTGGATGGGGGTTCACCGGGAGATGAAGGCCAATACATCATTGATTATGTGCATGAAATCGAGGCGGATGCCGGAGATATCGAAGTTGCGGTAAGTAATGGTGAGTATAGCAATGTATTGCTTGGGGATACGATACTGGTTTGTTACGGAAATACGCTTCAACCAACCATCATGCTCGACGGAATTGGAAATTCTACCCAAACACTTCCAGGGTGTTTATCTCCAGGATATGTTCTTCACAGTTATCCATCGGTGCCTGATCCGGTGTATAATGCAGGATTTTCCTTTATAGACTCCATGCAATCTCAGGGCAGTTTTACACATACGGGTAATGGGTCTGGCAGTTTTGGAAATCCCATATACAATGCCGTTTATTACCTCTCCCCTGCCGGAGATTTACCAAATGCTTGGGGCTCTTTCAGTTGCCAAACCACCACGGTGTCCGATGGCGTACCAGTGGTATTCCTTTCTCCACTGGCTGCCACGAGTTCCTACGATAACAGCACGTGTACCATGAGCTTCACCTTGAATGGTGGCGTATCTGGATATTTAAACCAGCCATACGAATATGTGATTACAAACCCCTTGGGTGAAGTGGTTCAAAACGCTACAATTGGCCAAGGTCAAGCCGCTACCTATGTCGCAGCGATACAAGGTACCTACACGATAACAATCCCAGACGAACCTTGTCCGCTAAGCCTTAGCATCGATGCATCGGGATGTCAAAATCCATGCGTACCTGTAACGGTTCCTGTTTCGGTAACGATCTGTCAAGGCGACAGTATTGTGTTGGGTGGTGCCATGCAATCCCTACCTGGGACCTATGTAGACTCCTTAATTTCGATTATGGGCTGTGATTCTATTGTACAGAGCACCTTAAGTTTTCATCCGAATCCAAGTTATGGGTTCCAAAATACCACCCTGTGTCAAGGGGAAGTGTTCTCCTTTAATGGGAATGAATACACTGAGAATGGTCAATATCAAGACACGATTCAAAGCATACATGGGTGTGATAGCATTGTAACTACAAGTATTTTTGTGATTACTCCAGTCGTGGTAAACCAAGAGGTTCATTTATGTTCAGGTAGCTCGTATACCTTTAATGGCAATACCTATACGCAAGAAGGAGTTTATTTTGACACCACTACGACTGTGAATGGGTGTGATTCGATTAATGTGTTGAGTTTATTTTTGAATGCCGCCTATGAGACGAGTATTTACGATACCGTTTGTTTGGGCACGCCTTATTTCTTTGGAATTGACACCTTGAGTAGTTCGGGAACCTATGTATTGCCTTTAGTAGCGGACAACGGGTGTGATTCTACGGTGACCTTGGATTTATATCTGTTGGACTGTTCGATGCTAACCATTTTTGCACCGAATTCCTTTACACCGGATGCCGATGGTACGAACGACATCTGGTATCCGATCTTACAGAATGTAAAATCGTACAGCTTTGACATCTACAACCGTTGGGGAGAGCGCATTTTTACCTCAACCGGTGATCCATGGGATGGAACATACAAAGGGAACAAATGCCAAATGGGTGTTTACACCTATATTATTGATTGGATAGACAATGATAATATCGGGCATCGGGTAACCGGGAGTATCACCTTGGTACTGTAGCCTCGACAGGCTCGGCTACCGTATCGACAGGCAATAGTATTCATACAATACGTTCAATTTCATTGCGTTAGGGATATCCTAAAATTAATCTCCAATGGAAATAGAACACATCAAAAACAGCATCCTCGAAATACGAGGCCTTAAAGTAATTCTTGATTTTGAATTAGCGAAAATGTATCAAGTTGAGACAAAACGATTAAAAGAATCCGTTAGAAGAAATTCACGTCGTTTCCCCGTAGATTTCATGTTTGAACTGACGCAAGATGAGTGGACCAACTTGAGGTCGCAAATTGCGACCTCAAGTTGGGGAGGCAAGCGTTATCCTCCATTTGCTTTTACCGAACAAGGTATTGCAATGTTATCGAGCGTTTTGAATTCAGAGGTTGCGATTGATGTTAACATCTCCATCATGCGCGCTTTCGTGATGATGCGGCAATGGGCACATTACCTTAATCGCAGACTTCGATACGCATGCCACGGCATACTACTCAGCCTGCTTGTTTTCCCCGTGGACTGAGTACCAGAAGGGTTGTACCGAATGCCATCAGCCACCAAGCTGCACGGAAGGAAATTGGTTTTAAAAAATGACCAAGAACACTTTAATTTATTCAAAAATTTTAGGTCATTCAAGTTCTAGAACGACCGAGATCTACACCCACGTAAGCACCAAAAACCTACAACAAATACGTTCTCCTTTCGATGATTTTTAAGATTTATTCTAAATTTATACGTGCACTAAACGTATTATTAATACATCAATGGGTGTATGCTTGATAAACTTTTGGTAATGCTATAAGTAAGTTATCACTCATTTTATGACGACAGCGGAAAGGGTTAAAACAAGACGGAAAAAACTAAAACGGTTTTTGTTAATGGACGACAAGAGAAACGACATTTAATAAATAGAACACAAAACAATTAAGAGAACATTCACAAAATAAAAACTCGACAATTATGAAAATATTTGGAATCACAATCAACGGAAACTTAATCGGACAAGTTTTAATCGGCATTTTTATTAGTTGGCTTGTTGGATTGGGCATAAGTTGGATTAATGTTTTTGGTCACAGCGGACAAGCACCTTTAATTTGTGCTATGGCGGGTGGTATTTATGCCGTTGGACGACTTGTCAGACAACATAGAAAGTTGACAAAGGACAACATTTCTTGACTTTTGAACACGGCTGACAGAGTGGTAGAAAGTTTAGTTAGATACTCAACTGATTCAGTCGGACAATTCGCTGAAAATTTCGGCATCTTGAACAATGAAAACCTTAGCGACAGACAAGAAGACAAAAGAAAAACGAGTGCTAACAGCCGTTTTGCAAAAGCGGGGGTTTCGTGCTTCTATGACAGTGAAGTGCTAAATTCAAGCTTTGTGCAACTAATGAAGTTTAGTGCTGAAAATCCCCGCCTTCGCAAAGCGGCAAAACGTTGGTGGCAAGTGTATAACGACACACCAAATTGTTCAAACAACTTATAAAAAGACTACAATTTAAAATGGAAATAAAAACTCTTTTCACTAAGAACATTGTTTTACTTGGCTTAATTCTTTCA
>JBEIDV010000150.1:0-4927 GCA_040383285.1 Crocinitomicaceae bacterium
TGTTGTTTTTTTCTAAGGCAATGTTGTAACTTTTAATGGCGGGGCTAGCATCTTGCGGGGTCTTAGCATACAAGGCATCCCCCTGAAGTAAGTAGTTATCCTCATTTGAAGGGTCTTTTGTGATGGCTTCCTGAAGCAAGGTCAAGGCCTGATCAAGGTCTTTATTATCAGACTCAATATACATTTCTGCAATTCCACGAATTACTTCAGCTCTTTTGATGTTTGTTTTCTTTCCTTTAGTAAGTTCCATAGCTTTTAACACCTCTCCTTGAGCACCTGCTTTATCTCCTTTTAACCAGAGTACGCGAAATTTCCCAATCAATGGCATCGGGTTAAGTTTATCCATCTCATATCCTTTATTCCACACAAGAATTGCTGAATCAACCTCACCTTTTTCAAAGTAACAATCGCCATAGTAAAA
The DNA here is from genome assembly GCA_040383285.1 of Crocinitomicaceae bacterium. Taxonomy (GTDB): domain Bacteria; phylum Bacteroidota; class Bacteroidia; order Flavobacteriales_D; family Crocinitomicaceae; genus UBA952. The sequence continues at coordinate 422 of JBEIDV010000150.1, forward strand.
ATATACATCGCCGTTGGTTGGTTCCTTAGCTACAAGCGCTTTGAAATCAATTAAGGCGTCAGCATAACGCTCATTTTCTGTTTTTTTGATTGCTTCACTTAAGGTCTGTGCGAACAAACCGCTTACAGAAAGAAATAAGGCAGAAAATAATACTGTTGTTTTCATGATATAAAATTTAATACTCACCTACAATTGGTTTGCCAAAGTTACTTTGGAATTCGGTTAACGCAAAGAAATTAATAAAAAATTACTGTGTTGTCAATTGAATTAGCCTTACCGGAGCCTTCGCGGGAACCAATTCTGATTTTTGAATAATTAATTGCCCTTTCTCTCCGATCATAAACAAAACAAATCCAGTGTTTAAACCCGATCGATTTCCTTTATTAATCATCCACATTTCTCGATGTAAGGGGTACTCTTTTGTCCAAATTGTACCGGCAAACGGTTGAAATCCTTCTTCGCCGTCATGTTGACTTACATGCATTACCTGAACACTATCTAAGAAATTCATTACATCAAAATCTTCTTGATCTGAAATCCAATTAACACCAATTACTCCGATTGCTTGCTTATTATGTTTCACATAGTCGATTACTTGCTCATTTGAATTCAGTGCGTATACATTCTTAGATAAGGTTGACTTTCCAGATAACTTAGTGAGGTAATTAAAGTTCGCTGAATTCACTTTATCAAAAACAATTTTTACTGGTTTTCCGCTCCCCTTCCATGTGGCGCCATCAGAAGATATCCACTCCTTGAGGCGATCAACAGAAATCGTAGTATCCATATTATCTGGATGTATAATCAGCGCTACTGCGTCGTAGGCAATTAAATCGCTTTGAACCTGAACATTTTGAGATTTCAAGTACTTTTTCTCTTTGTATGTGAAATCACGAGAAATACAAATAGTCTTTACCTTATTATCAAAAAACGCCTTGACAATATCACCTTCCGGTAAGTAGCTTGGCTTAACTGTTGCTTTAGGAAACAAACTTTGGAAGGTGTAAATACTTGTTGTAAACAAGGGTTTATATGAATCCTCCAAATATACTTCGATGTTACCTCGACCATGCGTATCCGACTGATAGGCTAATGGGTTTTCATGCGTTTCGCACGCAGTTAAACTCAAAATTCCCAATATGCCTAAAATTATTTTAATTCTCATGTTCTTGTTTTTTAAATGTTTTGATTGAGCGATAGACTCGAAATAGGGAATACGTAATTAAGACCCCAACTAACACCCATCGCTTCCAACCGAAAAGACCCGGCAATTGATCTGTAAAGGCAATAAAGAAGGCTAAGAGCATTGCTGCGAACACGACAGTTAATCCGATAGCAGCATTAATTATTCTAAAATTCATGATATAAAAAAAAATCCCCAAATTTCTTTGGGGATTAAATGTATGGTTACTGATTAGTTTACTTCAAACTTAACCGGTAAAGTTACCCAAGTTCGTACTTCACGACCTCCGTTTTTACCGGCTTTCCATGAAGGCATTTTCTCAACAACTTTTACCGCTGCTTTATCACAAGCCTTACAACCAGCTAATGGGGTTGCTACAGATACATTTGAAATTCTTCCGTCTTTCTCAACAACAAATCGCACGGTTACGCGGCCTTTGATGCCTAAATCGATTGCTTCCTGTGGATAATCAATATTGTCATTGATAAACTTAGCCATTTCAGCAAAACCACCTGGAAAGTCAGCCTCTTCTTCTACGAATGTCTCAATCGGCTCCGGTTTGGTATCGATTTGTTTAGGCGTATCATCTGAAGGTTGTGGGGGGTCAAAATTCTCATCACTTCCATCTTGCGTTTTATCACCCGCCTTCGTTTCTTCTAATTGATCTTGTGTAGGGACAGGATCTGTCACCGGATCATCTTCAATCACCGGAGGAATAAATGCCGTCATTTTTTCCAAGGGTGGTGGTGGCGGAGTGGTTGGCGGAGGTGGCGGTAAATCCTTTGGTGGAGGTTGAACCGTCCACGTTTTATCGCTTCCTTTAGGCGCCTCAATCTCTTCTTTTGGTAAATTACGTATAATAAACATGGTCAAAGAACCTAATACAAAGGCAAGAATCATACTTGCCATAATTAAGGTAAGACGTTTATTGTAATTCTTGCGTAAGGTATATGCTCCGTAAGCCTTATTTCGATGTTCAAACACTAACTCGTTTCGAACCTGCGACGTTACCAACCATCCTTTGGCTGAAAAATAACTAAACAATGAGTATGTGGAAACCAATCCTACAATTACCCAAACTACTGCTAATTCCATGGCGTTACTTTTTTAATTGGGTTTCTAATAATTTAAGTTCTGCCGGAAGCATGGGTACAGGGGCAATTACGCCAATTTCAGCAATTTTGACCTCATCAATTAAATCAATAAAATTCTTACATAGGGCCTTATCATCCGTTTTTACTAAAACTTTTAAGGCTTCTGGTTTCCCTTTCAATTGTTCTAATTCACGCGTGTAGGTTGTGTCTGCCATTTGTTTCGCTTTCACCTTCTTTACCATTCCCTCCTTACGAAGTAGAACGTAAGAATTCAAATCAGCTAACACCTTTCTAAGACCTGAAGCACTAAAATTTGTTTCTGTCAATTTTGTTGGTCCATCTTTACCCGGACGATCAGCCGGATAGAATTCCCCTGTGTAATAGAATATTTTATCCTTGGACAAAAGGAAGGTAATTCCATTATTTAATTTTGGGGCATTCTTGTCAATAGGCTCATCGATTTTAGCCGGATAGGCCAAGCTCATCACTTTCGGTTTGCTAAAGGTAGATGTTAACACGAAAAACGTAAGTAGAAGAAAAGCCAAATCTACCATTGGCGTCATATCAACTCGCGTTGATGACTTCTTCGCTCTTTTCTTCCCTTTGTCGTGACCACCGCCACCACTTTCTGCTATTTCTGCCATGGTTAGTTGGGATTATTCGGATTAAATTCCGAAGATGTAACAAAGTTCAAATTATTCAAATTCAACTCACGAAAAACGTCAATAACTTTTTCAGCTTTTTTGTAAACAGATTTTCCATCCGCACGAATAATAAACTTCGGCTTAAAATCATCCGCATCTGGAGCCAAGCCTTTTTGTTTAGCTTCTTCGTAAGCAGTCTTCCCTGTATTTAATGCAGCCATTTGACTGTATGAAATCCAGTTTTTAAGTTGATTGTCAAGCGAATCCAAGGGAATACCTTCTGTTTTGAACTCCTTTCTACTATCACCAGGAAGATCAATATAAGCGGGCAACTCCTTCATTGTACAGCCAAACGTTGACATTAATGCGAACTTTTCTATTTGTTCTTCATTAAAAGACACTTTATAAAGAGACGCCATATTATTTAACGCTTCTTTACGGGCTTCGGGATTCGTAAGATTAAAATACACTTTTCCGTCAGTATCAAGGGTGACCATTATGTTGTTTTCTGGAATAACTTTATCGGAGATACTTGAGGCCGTTTCAACGGTAACTGGTTCGCTCGGACGAAAGGACGCCGCTAACATAAAGAAAGTCACCAACAGGAACGCCAAGTCAACCATTGGCGTCATGTCAATCGACGGAGAACTCTTGGGGATTTTTATTTTTGGCATTAGTAAAATGCGTTAATTTAAAATCCGATTAGTTCTTAGCAGAAAAATCTTGTACAATCGTAAAGCTAGCCTCATCAATGCTATAAGTCATTGAGTCGATTTGCGTTGAAAACACGTTGTACATGATAATTGCTATCGTAGATGCAGTAATACCAAATGCGGTATTGATAAGGGCCTCAGAAATACCCGTTGCAAGCGCTGCAGTGTCTGGCGAACCGGGAGACATCGCCGCGAATGAACGAATCATACCAAGTACCGTTCCAATCAAACCAACTAAGGTTGCAATGGTAGCACACGTTGATAAAACCGAAAGGTTTTTAGAAAGCATCGGTAACTCAAGTGCCGTTGCCTCTTCCAATTCTTTCTTCAATGTTTCTAGTTTTTGCTCTTTATCCATGGCATTATCGGAAGAAATATGACTATATTTTTCCATTCCAGCACGAACCACATTAGCTAAGGATCCTTTTTGTTTGTCGCACGCAGCAATAGCCCCGGTAAAGTCTTTTTTATCCATAAAGCCTTTGATTTGCGCAATAAACTTATCTGTTTTCCCTTTTCCGTTCGCCATTAACAAGGTAACTAAACGTTCGATAGAGAAAATAACAATGATGATATTAATTGCAACCAATCCTGGTACAATAAACCCTCCTTTATAAATTACCCCTAATAAATTACCTTCCATTGGTTCGCCAGTTGGATCGTTATCTACGAAGTTGCTCGGATCACCGAAAACATACTTGAAGATTAATATTCCTGCAACCAAGGCAAAGGCCATAGCTAAAAATGCAACAATCGCCGAAAATCCTCCAGCGGTCTTTTTTGCTCCATTGTTTTTCGTCTTACTCATGATGAACTGTTTTTTAAGTTTAAGATTGTGGGCCAAATATAAAAAAAGATTTTTGTGTTCCCAA
>JBEIDV010000151.1:0-4864 GCA_040383285.1 Crocinitomicaceae bacterium
AAACGATGGATTCACTACAATCCTGGCAGTTTCTGCAGGTGCAGGCGGTGGAATTACATCATCCGGTTTGCAAGCAAAGAGTACACCGAATATTATGAAATAAAAAAAGTTTCGTACCACGTAACAAATTTACGTCATTAGGACCTAATTTTAACCTTTAAAACTAAATTTTTCAACTTGAGTGAATCTGCATCATCTACTAAGCCACTACTCATATTAAATGCCTCTGCCGGTAGTGGTAAAACCTATCGCTTAGTCATAGAATATTTAACGCTTTTATTCGAACCTAACGCTGGTCCTTCAAAATACAGGAATTTAGCAGCAATGACGTTCACCAACAAGGCTGCCTATGAAATGAAGGAACGAATCTTGAGTGCGCTATATGAAATCGCAAACTACCAAGAGGGGCATGAGGATACAAAAAGACTAATTACGGAATTGGGTGAACGGGTAAACTTGCCGAGCGCTGTTTTTCCAGAAAAAGCAGGGGTTATTTTATCTGAAATTCTGCACGGGTATGAAGATTTTTTAATCTCGACCATAGATAAGTTTAATTTAAAACTCATTAAATCCTTTAATCGCGATTTAAATCTCCCACAAGAATTTGAAGTTATCCTTAATGAAACAGAAATCTTAGAAAAAGTTATTGATGCGATTCTTGCCAAGGTTGGGACGGCTGACCACCCCACCCTAACGAGATTAATTGAAAACTACACCAAAAAAAACCTAGCTGAAGAAACCAATTGGAATTTCAAAGGACAATTAATTGAGTTCTGCTCAATACTCTCCAAAGAGCGGTATATTGACATTGTTGAGCAGCTGATGAAACAGGAGTATTTAGAGGAGGATTTAAAAGAGGCAACACGGAAGCAAGAAACCATAGTTAGTTCATTACTATCAAAAGCTAAGCACTGTTATTCTTTATTTATTGATAGTGGATTATCGGCAGAAGAAATCCCTCAAAAGAGTAACTCTACAAAACCACTCCTTAAATTAAATGGCTTAACTGCTTGGCCCGATAAAGGCATCGTGACTCCTACCGTAATAAAAACGTTAAATGAAGGCAAGTACGACGGTATTTATTCTTATGAATTAATCGCATCACTGAATGACCTCATTGAATATTATGAGACGCAGCATTCCACGTATTATAAACTCGCATATTACCGAGATACATTTTATAACATGGCCTTATTGCAATATGTAGCCAAGGAGATGGAAGAGGTTCGTTCTTCGGAACAATTTATCCGGATATCAGAATTCAATGTGTTGATTAGTAATTTAGTTAGAAATCAACACGCCCCCTACATTTATGAACGCTTAGGAAACAGGCTGCACCATTTTTTATTGGATGAATTTCAAGATACCTCGCGCATGCAGTGGTTGAATCTCATCCCGCTGGTAGAGGAATCCATAGCTAAACTGAATAAAAACCTAATTGTTGGGGATGCCAAACAATCTATTTATCGATTCAATAATGGGCTTGCCGAACAATTTGTGGCCTTGCCTAAAATTTATAATCCTGAAAAAGATCCAAGCATTGAACGCGTTTCGAATTTTTTCGAATCCATGGGTACACTCGAAGAAATGGAAAACAACTTCCGATCGGGGAAAGAAATTGTTTCTTTTAATAACACCTTCTTTGAAACATTCAAACGTCTAATTCCTCAAGACGCTAAAGCATTTTACAGTGCAATACACCAACATGCCATTAAAGCATTCGATGGGTATGTAGAAATTAAAAGTATTGAATCCAGTGAGAGCGCCTTGGAAGTATATCCTGAAATCCTCCAGCTCATTGAAGAGTGCCTTGCCGATGGTTTCCGACTTGGAGATATTTGTATCTTAAATGAAAAAAATGATCAAGGGAATGCGATTGCTAAATTCCTAACTGATCACCAATATAAAGTGGTCTCGGCGGATTCACTATTAATTCATTCTGATGCCCGCATTAGGCTTTTGATTTCCTACCTACACATTAGAAATCGTACATCTAATCACAGGGAATTCATGAAATTCGCTGACTTGTTTTTACGGCTCACTCATGACGAAGCTGAATTGGCATATTTGTCCTTGTTTGAAACGTCGCCAGATAATAAAAGGAAATTCAGTATAAAACGCTTCATTACCACCTATTTCCAATCGGAGTCTTTATTCTTTTTCGATTATACGAATTTATACGACCTTGTTCAGAAGTTTTTTGATTTAATGCAGTGGAAGGAAACGGACGATGTTTACCTGCATCATTTTGCGGACATATGTTTTAATTTTCAAGTAGGTAAACGCGTGGATTTGAATAGCTTCTTGGATTATTATAAAAAACAGAAATCCAAGTTGGCCATCCAATTACCTAAGACGAACGACGCGATTCAAATCATGACCATTCACAAGTCTAAAGGATTACAATTCCCGGTAGTGATTATACCGAGTATTGACTTTTCAATCAATAGCACCTATTCCATGTATTTAATGCAGGATGAAGACCAAGTATATTATCGAAAATTAAGTAAGAACAGTCCGATACCCTATATTAAGGCTTTTTCAGAACGGGAAGATGGTCAGTATTTTATGGATAAATTGAATTTATTGTATGTTGCTATGACCCGACCTGTGCATCGATTATACGCATTCAATACGTTTAAAGGTGGAATGGGGCAAAAGGTGCATGAAATTCTCTCAGAAGCGTTCCCGATGGCGCAACATGATTCACTATTACACCTAACACTAGGAACCAAAGAGCCCGTTCATATGAAAGGCACAGCTGACGAATTCTACCAGCCAGAAGAATTTGGCGAACGACTTTGGTATCCCAAATTGGTGATTAGGCAAGGATTCGATAACGAACAAACCTTGTTAGGAAAAGCTTTTCATGAACTCATAGCCTCTTGTAGCACGTTCGAAAGCGCATTAATTTCAATGAAACGAATGGAAGAAGAGTCGTTAATTCATCCACAACAAATCGGTACATTAACGGATATGTTATCACGGATATACGCTGATCAAACGTATAAAAAATGGACAGAATGTGCACAGACAATACGAAATGAAGAAACAATTATGGATATTAATTGCAGCTTACATCGTCCAGACAAGATTATTGAATTAGCAGACAAAGTCATTGTTATAGATTTCAAAACGGGTGCACCAAATCCGTCACATGAAACGCAGATTAAAGCATACACCAAGCTATTATCAGCAATGTATACTATTCCAATTGAAGCGTACCTTTATTACGTTCAACGGGGTGATTGGGTTCCTTGTTGATGTGCCAATGCGGCCTTAACAAAGGTATATACCACCGGATGAGGGAGATCTCTCGTTGAAGAAACTTGAGGATAATAGGATATAACTAAAAAGAAAACATGGGTTTTAATACTCAATGCTTCAGGGTCATCAAATTGATTTACTGCTTCTATCTCTACCTGATTTTCAACTAAATCTAAAATAAGATTTGGGTAAAGACTGTATCGAACCGCTGATAATTCATTGGTTGTAAAATGTTCATAGAGCTTTGTAAATGCCTTAGATTTGGGAACGACATGGATTGATTCAAAATAAGGACCAGTGACTAAATTATCGGAGATTAACTTTTCTCCGGCAGAATTCATTCCTTTTTTTGCGATTATAAAATCCAGGTATAATTTAAAGGCTTCGCCGGTAACCAAAACAGGCTTGTTTAACTGAGATAAGCGAGAAAAAATTCCATTTAAAAAGAACGGATTAAGATAAGGCCCAGGAGCAATCCAAAACGCATCAAACGTATCAAAAAATCCAATTTTCTGTTGGGCAACTTCTTGAATCCTAATCCAATAGTAATTCAATTCTAAATCAAGAAAAATAGCGGCGTGATCTAATGCAAGGTTTGTTGCATGATGTGCATTAAATGTGAAGTTATAATCACCGATTATTGCTATTTTCAGACGATCCATACGGTCAAAAAAAATGCCGCAAGTGCGGCATTCAGTTAGCGTTTAAACCACCCATGATACTTTCCATTTTGTATCGGCAGGGAGTCAATTAAACTGGTTTGTGGATTCAAACTGTACACATAACATGAGAAATTACAATCAAAAAATGAATAATCACCTGAACCGTCTGATTGTTGCTTAATGTTTGTAAATGTTACCGTTTGAGGAACCGGGTTATTTCCTTTTGATAGCCAAACGCGGGAAGTATTATCTGTGTATGTTACTTCAAAACCTGCAATCGCTGCATTCGAATAAGACGGAGCTGTTGTGGATGCATTCATACAATAATCATTAAACATCGTTAAACTTGGTTCTGAATTTGCTGCCAAATCCCAATTTAATGCGCCTAATTTAATACGGATACTCACTGGATTCGAAGGGGAAGTCATTTCAAACATATAAACTCTTCGCGATGGAAGCGGCGAAGGTTGAACAAACGTCTCAGAGGAAGTATTCCCAAGATAACTGTCAATATTCTGTGTAAATTCAACTTGTGTACCACTTACATAACCTGTAAAATCACAATCCAAATTAACGGTATTTGTTGGTGGAGGAACCACTTCGTGCTCAATGCATGAACTAACTCCAAGTAATAGCGCCAACAAGGCAAGTGAAATAGAAAAAATTCTCATCCTATAAATTTTATGGTATCAAATGTAACGATAAACGTGAAATAAAACAAAAAGATGCTTTTTGAAACAAAAAAAGTAGCTCCGACGGGAATCGAACCCATATTTAGCGTTTAGGAAACGCTCGTTCTATCCATTGAACTACGGAGCCAATAAAACAATACTCCATTGAATGCTGACGATTAATGTCAGCACCATGACAAGCAACGCCTCGTCATGGCTACGGAGCCAATAAAACAATACTCCATTGAATGCTGACGATTAATG
>JBEIDV010000152.1:0-4820 GCA_040383285.1 Crocinitomicaceae bacterium
CATTTAAGAGGTCAACGGAATCTTCCAATAATTTTTTAAGGGCTCCAATTTCATCGTTTACCTCAATGCGCAAGGCCTGAAATACTTGAGCGATGTATTTATGATCTTTTCCACGTTGCGCCAGTGGTTCACAAAGGTTAGCGAGCTGATCGGTTGTTTCAAAGGGAAGGTGTTGCCGTGCGGCTAAAATCGTTTGCACCAAGCGAAAGACATTGGGTAAATCCGTGTATGAATTAAAAATCCGGAGTAACTCCTCTTCTGAACCTTTATTAAGCAGTTCTGCTGCGGTAATGGATGCCTTTTGATTCATGCGCATATCTAAGGGCGCGGCGCTCCTAAAACTAAAACCCCGGTCTGCGATATCAAACTGATGGGAAGACACCCCAATATCTGCAAGGATTGCATCGACTTTCTTGACACCAAGCGCCAGTAAGTGATTTTTTATAAACTTAAAATTGCCCCCAATTAACTTAAAATTCGGAACTGGAATCGCGTTTTTACTCGCATCCTCATCTTGATCGAAGGCGTACAAAAACCCTTCATTGGATAACTTAGATAGAATATACTGTGAATGACCGCCACCACCAAAGGTAACATCCACTACAATCGACGTCGGATTAATGGCGAGGCCATCAACGCTTTCATGCAGTAAAACCGGAACGTGGTATGCTTCGTTAATCTTCATTGTTTCCTTCACCCATTACTTCATTCGCTAAGTCGGCAAAGCCTGGCATATTCCCTTCGATCATCTCGAAGTATTTAGCCCGATCCCAGATTTCGATGCGGTCGTTGTATGCAATGAGCATAACTTCCGACACCAAGCCAACGCGTTCCATGTGAGCAACCGGAATCAATAACCTACCTGCGTTATCCAAGGTGAGCTGTTTGGCTCCTTGATGGAATAGACGGTAGAACATCCTGTTTTTAGGGTTAAAAAGATTGATTTTACTCAAACTTGCACTTAGCTTTTCCCATTCAGGAAGCGGATACAAGGTGAGGCAATCTTCAAAGCCCTTGTTCAACATAAAATCACGCTGAGCACTAGCGGCGAGCTGCTTCCGTAACCCGGAAGGAAATAGAAACCGACCCTTTGTGTCCAGCTTCACTTCAAACTCACCAACTAAACCTGCCATAGCGTTAATAATGGGTAAAAGTAGTAGATTTCCTCCCACTTTTTACCACCAATTTTTAAATTGTTAATAACTTATTTGGTAAAATTACAGCAATCGATTCGAATAAAAAAATAATTACTTGATAAATAAAGGATTCTAGCAAAATTAGCCAAAGTGGTAAATTGTGGTAATTATTAAAAAATTACCTTTGACCATGGAAAACAAATTGGCGGGAATTGGTCTTTTAATCATTCTCGGAGCCGTATGGGGAAGCTCCTTTATCTTAATGAAATTAGGAATGGAGCCAGTAGATGGATTCCCCACGCTGAGTCATGTTCAAGTAGCTGGTTTACGCATGAGTATAGCTGCCCTTGTAATGTTACCCTTTGCTATTCGATCGATTAAGCTGCTAAAGACCAAAAGCGCTCCCTATTTATTAATTGTAGGTCTTTGTGGGAATTTTATACCCTCCTACCTTTTTACCTATGCGGGCACAGGCTTAAGCAGTGGATTTTGTGGAATACTAAATAGCTTCACCCCGATTTTCACCGTGATCATCGCATTGATTGCATTTAAAACCAAAGTTCATTGGTTACAAGTGATCGGAATATTGATTGGTACAGTGGGTATAATTTCATTGATTACTTCAGGCGGTCAAGTAACCCTTGTTAACAGCCCGTCCCACATTGGCGCCATTTTGATAGCGACCTTACTTTACGGGATCAGCGTGAATACCATTCGTCACAAACTAAGCCACATCAGCCCACTTGAAGTTACATCCCTAGGCCTATTCTGCATACTGCCTTTTGCTCTTTCCAGTTTTTTATTCGAAGGAACGCCTCAAGACATACTAAACAAATCCTTTGGATGGTCCGCCCTGGGCTATGTGGTCCTTTTAGGAGTAATAGGCACTGCTATTTCAAATATATATTTCAACCGGCTGATTAAATTAACCTCAGCCATATTCGCGAGCTCCGTCACCTATCTAATCCCCATCTTCGCTGTACTTTTTGGTTTTATCTTAAAGGAATCAATCACCTACTTGCAGTTCATTTCTATGCTCATTCTGCTGTCAGGCGTCTTTTTAGTTAACTTTCATGAACTTCTTTTGCGCGGCATGCGAAAGAAAAAGCGTTAGTTGTTTTGAAATTGAATATGATTTATTATCTTTGCACTCCTAATTTTAATTCGAGTCAAACATGTACGCAATTGTAGAAATAGCAGGGCAGCAGTTTAAAGTGCAAAAAGACCAAAAGGTATTCGTTCATCGATTAGATGCTGAAACCGGATCAAATATGACGTTTGATCACGTGTTATTGGTAGATAACGAGGGAGCAATCACTCTTGGCGCCCCAGTTATAGCCGGTGCAACAGTCACCGCAGAAGTCCTTGACCATGTCAAAGGAGATAAAGTAATCATTTTCAAGAAAAAACGAAGAAAAGGTTACACAGTAAAAAATGGTCACCGTCAGCAATTTACGGCGTTGAAAATTACAGGTATTAAAGCTTAATTAACGAGATTAAAAGTTTAGATCATGGCACATAAGAAAGGAGTCGGTAGTTCCAAGAACGGTAGAGAATCACATAGCAAGCGTTTAGGCGTAAAAATCTTTGGTGGTCAAGCCGCAATTTCAGGAAACATCATTGTTCGTCAACGTGGTACGCAACATCACCCTGGTAACAATGTTGGAATTGGTAAAGACCATACGTTGTTTGCATTAACAGATGGCTTAGTTGAATTTCGTAAAAAGAAAGATAACCGTTCGTTTGTTTCAATTGTTCCCTTCGAGCAAGCGTAAACAATACATTCTATACAAGATATTTAGCCCTTTCTACGGAAGGGCTTTTTTATTTTAGTTATTTTGTACTTGAAATGCTAAAAATCTTACAACACAACCTAGCGCTAAGCTTACTTTCTGGCGCCTTACTTACGGTTTCCTTCCCATTCGCTGGAAGCATAACGCCACTGATATTTGTTGCCTGGATTCCACTATTTATTGTCGCCTTGCGATTAAAAGACAAATTCCTCGGTTGGCTCAGGTTTTTCGGATATGCATACCTCACCCTATTACTCTTTAATATTGGAACTACATGGTGGATCTGGAATTCCACCGCTGGAGGTGCGTTAATGGCCTTCATTTGCAATAGTTTATTAATGGCAGGTGGCTTAGCCATTGGATTTGGTCTGTTCAAGCGGCTAAACTCCGGATTATTCCTTATCGCACTTGGATGCACTTGGATATGCTTTGAATTCGTTCATTTTAATTGGGAGTTATCTTGGCCATGGCTCACGATGGGCAATTACTTTTCCATTCATCCTTCATGGGTGCAATGGTATGAATACACGGGAACCTTGGGTGGTAGTTTTTGGGTAATCGCCGCAAATATTCTTGGAGCCTTACTTCTTTTAAACAGGAAATCTGTGTCCTTCGCCGTAGCCTTAGTTTCAATTCTTGTGTCACCTATTATTTTATCTTTCATACTAAACAGAACCATAGAACAATGTAAATCCCCTACTCAATCTGTTGTTATACTGCAGCCCAACATTGATCCATACACTGAAAAATTCAACATTGACCCTGCCCAGCAAGTTGAATCGATGCTTGGCTTGGTACGTCCATACCTGCACAACACCCTAGCGATTGGCCCAGAAACGGCGCTGCAAGAGGCCTTCATAGAAAAAGATTTCCACCAAACGAGAAGTTATACCCTATTGGACGTATCACTTTCTTCCACAAACAGTACACTGTTAATCGGTGCCTCCACCTTCCAACTTTTTGATCAAAAGCATTCCGCCGCCAGTAAATCCTTACCTAATGGATCATTCTATGAGTCTTACAATACCGCATTGTATATGGGCGATAAGCAGCAACAATTCATTCATAAATCTAAGTTGGTACTGGGCGTAGAAAAAATTCCATTTTCGCGCTGGCTTCCGTTTTTAGAGCAACTATCGATCGACAATGGCGGTACGTCTGGGTCTTTGGGTGTAGAATCCGAACCTAAGGTCTTTAAGGATGCCGAGCAAGCGTACGCTCCGATCATTTGCTACGAATCGATATACGGGGCGTTCGTGGCTGAGCAATGCAACAAGGGAGCACAACTGTTATGCATCATTACCAACGACGGGTGGTGGGGCAATACCCCCGGACATCGGCAGCACAATCAATTTGCCGCGTTACGTGCCATTGAAACTAGAAAATATGTGGTTCGGTCTGGGAACACGGGCATCAGTTCGGTATGGAATTCGAGCGGTGAATGCATTAAGCAACTTAGATATGATACAAAAGGCGTACTCACCGCAAAGGTCCCGCTAATCAAAGGAAAGACCTTTTACGTTCGCTTTGGTGATTATTTGGGATGGGTGAGTGTTCTTATATTCTTATTGTTGGTGGCCGTTCGTTTTAAGACTCAAAAGAACGTGTAAGAATCGGGTTTAGTGGTATTGTATCGCGCCCTTTCAGGGCTAGGGTATTACGCCCTTTCAGGGCTAGGGTATTACGCCCTTTCAGGGCTTTTCTTGGCCGGCATGAAATAAAAAAGGGGGGCCTTCCCACCTACGCTAAAGCTTCGGTGGAATATCGGCACACCCCTTCTCCATCAATCAACGTCGTATTAGTACCCTGGATTTTGAATCAGGTTTGGATTTAAGATAATATCTGAGGTAGGGAGCGGATATAACTCCAAGTATGGGTCGATCCCAATTCC
>JBEIDV010000153.1:0-4807 GCA_040383285.1 Crocinitomicaceae bacterium
GTTAAAAGGCAAAGCGATTCTCCTTTCTTACCCGCACGTGCAGTTCTTCCGCTACGGTGGGTGTAGTTCTCAATATCGTCTGGTAGGTTATAATGAATTACATGGGATATAGAATCCACATCAAGTCCACGAGCGGCTACATCGGTTGCCACTAATAGCTGTACTTCCTTACTTCTGAACCGAGCCATAACCATGTCACGCATTCCTTGGGAAAGGTCTCCGTGTAGGGGTTCCGCATTATATCCGTCTCTACTTAATTTTTGAGCAACATTTGCCGTTTCGTTCTTGGTTCGACAGAAAATTAAGCCATAGATTTCAGGATTAAAATCGATCAAACGCTTTAATGCAGGGTATCGATCCTTCTCATACACCATATAATAGATGTGATGAATGTTCTCATTTCCTTGATTCTTGTGGCCAATTGAAACCTCAAGCGGTTCAGACATGTAGTTTGCTGCAATGGCGGCTACTTCTTTGGGCATCGTTGCCGAAAACAACCACACACTTTTTGTATCGGGCGTATATTTTAAGATATCGTCGATATCCTCTTTGAATCCCATGTTCAACATTTCGTCTGCTTCATCAAGCACAACAAATTCAATCTCGTTTAATTTAATCACCTTACGGTTCATTAAATCCATGAGACGACCTGGTGTTGCGACAATAATATCGACTCCTTTACGAATGTCTGTGATTTGTTTTTTAATGTCAACTCCACCGTAAACGGAGACTACACTCGCATTTAGGTATTTACCAAAGATTTTTAAATCGTTCGAAATTTGCAAACAGAGTTCACGGGTCGGACAAATAATTACCGCAGTTGGGTAAAGTTGGCCTGGTTCGATTCGACTAAGTAAGGGCAAGCCAAAGGCTGCTGTTTTACCTGTCCCTGTTTGTGCTAGTCCTACAAAATCGCTTTCTTCTTGGAGTAGATGTGGAATCGCTTGTTCCTGGATGGGTGTTGGTTCGGTGTACCCGAGCTCTTTGATAGACTGCAGCACCTCATTCCGCAATCCCAACGCTTCAAATGTCATTGATTTCTTCTAAAATTAGGTGCAAAGGTAGGGATAATATAATGGAACTTACTATTATTTTAAAATGAAGCCAAAAATGATAGAGTGAAATCGGAAAGAATTTCTAATTTTGGCCAAAATAAAATATATGGACTTACAAGGAATCATTTCCATCTCTGGTCGCCCAGGATTATTTAAAATCGTTACGCAAGGAAAAAGCAATGTAATTGTTGAATCGTTGATTGACAAAAAAAGATTTCCTGCATTCGCGTCGGAAAAGATAAGTTCCATTGAGGATATCAGCATTTTCACCGATGCTGAAGATGTAAAACTAACGGATGTTTTTGCTACATTATTAACGCAAAACGACGGCAAAGAAGCCATTAATCACAAAGTAGAGGAAGCGGTATTAAGAAAGACCTTTGAAGGTGTTCTTCCTAACTATGATATCGATAGAGTTTATCTTTCGGATATTCGTAAAGTATTTCAGTGGTACAATTTATTACTGAAAGAAGGATTATTGAAGAAAGAAGAAGTTGCGGTTGAGGACGGCGAGAAGCCAGCAAAAGCGGAAAAGGAACCTAAGAAAGTAAAAGCTGACGCTGCTAAAAAGCCTTCAAAACCGGCAGCAAGTAAAGAACCTAAAGCGGCGAAACCGGCGGTAAGTAAAAAAGCACCTGTTGTTAAAACGGGGAGTTCTCGAGGAAAATAGCGTTAGTCTTTTTTAAAGATACTTCCGACTTCTTTTCCAATTCTAGACAAGGTATCAACGCCTATACCAATGGCATTTCCAGAGATATCCTCATATTCTTTGAAAAGATTCTCTTTTTCTTGCCCTGGAATCACAAGCACCCAATCATTGTCTTCGTATGCTTTTTGAACTTTTGCTAAGAACGAATCAGAATCCGAAAAATATGAAACGGATCCCGTTCTTGCCCCTACAGCTATTACAAAATCATTCTCTTTGCGATCAGCATACATAAAGAAATCTTGCATCTCTTCAATGGCAATCAATTTAGAAGTAGCGTCAATCTTATTTGCTAAAGCAACTTTTAAAAATCGCTCATAGGTATTGGAGTGCATAAATGCCTCTATTGGTATCTTCAACTCATGTGATAACCGAAAAACACGTTCAACCCAAGAAACAAAGGTCGGCTCTAATTCAGCGTGAACGGGTGCAACAACCACAATTTTTTCATAATTAACTGAAGGACGTTCTACTTGACAGAAAAATATCGTTTTATCGCATGAATCCATAAGGTGAGCTCGATCATCCCCTACTATGCGTTTAATTAAATTGATTTTATTACTGTCATTAACCATAACTACATCGGCAAACAGTTCTTTTGACACCCTTGATATACCGGAAGAGATGTTCAAATCAATGGTCGCAATGGTATTTAATTTAGTTTCATACCCTGAAAAATGCTTAACAATTTCTTCTAAATTTTTACGGGATTTATGAATGATTCGTTCCGCATAACTCGATGTAGGAAGTACGCTGACAATAGAAATTGGATTTATAACCTTTGGATCAGAAACTTGTAATGCAAATTCAAGTAATTTTTCATTTCCAGTTAGTTCATTCATCGCTACAACTAAATGCTTATTGCGAAGTTTACTCTCATAAATATCATCCTCTCCCTGGTCTGCAATTTGAATTAACAAGTCTTTTCCGGCATGTTCAGTGACAAAAGATGCCGTCATACACGTAAACAATATGAGTAGAATAGTTCCATTTACAATGTTTATACTGAGAATATGGTCTTGATAACCCACCATTATAATTGCTAATGTAGCCGCTGCGTGTGACGTACTTAGACCAAAGATTACCTTTCGTTCAACCTTAGACATCTTAAACAAAAGCTGTGTGGCTAACGCAGCCAACCACTTACTGAAAATGGCGAAAGAAGTTAATACCGCTGCTATAATTAAGGGCCAAGAACCTTGGAATAGCGCGCGATAATCAACTACCATTCCAACAAAAATCAAGAAACTGGGTATGAAAAGCGAATTACCGATGAAATCAATTCGATTCATTAACACCGAATTATGTGGAATAAATCGATTCAAAACTAACCCCGCGACAAAGGCCCCAATAATATGCTCTACTCCTGCCACTTCAGCTAAAAAGGCAGAAAAGAAAACTACGGATAGCACAAAAATATACTGGGAAGATTTTTCACTATCCAATTTCTTTAAAAACCATCGCGTAATCCGTGGTACTACGATAAACATAATGATCGAAAAGAAGGCTAACGAAGTAAGTAGGCGAACCCAAAACGTAACATCTAATTGTCCTTTGGATGCACTTGAAATTATGGCTAAAATAATTAAGACTGCAGTATCAGTTAGGATGGTTCCTCCAACCGTAATGGCAACCGAACTATGCTTAGATAAACCGAACTTACTTATAATGGGGTAAGCAACTAAGGTATGTGTTGCAAACATGCTTGACGTTAATAAACTCGCTAGCGGAGAGAGATGCAATCCGTAATAGCACAATGGATAACCTAATAAAATTGGTATAAAGAAGGTGAAAAGCCCAAAAACAACACTTTTTTTATAGTATCGCCGAAATTGATTTAAATCAAGTTCCAATCCCGCCATGAACATAATATAAAGCAACCCAATGGTTGAAAAGAGCTTAATCCAACCTTCAGCAGCCAGGGTATTCTCACCGATTATACCAAGACCTTTGGGACCTATAATTATACCGGACAAAATTAGTCCAATAATGCCTGGAATTCGAATGCGCCGCAAAAGAATTGGAGACAATAAAATAATAAAAAGCATCAAAGAAAAAACCAATACAGGATTGGTGAGCGGGAATTGAAATTCTGAAAGGAGATGCTCTAAGAAGTAATTCATTTAAGCAAAAGTAGGTGATAAATTTGTTAAATTATATCGCAAAGGAAATTCTTATCTTTTTTTGCCTTGATACACCTAAAAACTCGCTAATTTTTCTTTTTTAAAAACCTTCCGGTAGAAATTATAAATCCAATTGAGTCGTTTTTCATCGTTCGGGAAATCCGAATACCACCTTGGGGTTCCGGTAATTATTTCATGAAATTCTTGCTCAGTAAACTCAAGTTTCTTAGCGATGTATTTCATTTCTGATTCTGCCCGTTCATCTACGTATGGTTTTGCCTGCAATTGAACTAATGCCTCCGATCTACTCACTGCCCCGGCGCAAATTTGGGAAGACAAGGTCGCCTTTCGGTAATCAATATTAAATTTTTCGTAGAGGTAATAGGATTGAATAAATCCGGTGTATTTGGATTCATAGTGTTTTCCTCCATAGGCTTTCCAATCCAATTTTTCCTCTAGCAATTCAATACTCTCTGTCTTATCAAACGGAAGATAATTCAAGAAATATATCATTTGGATACCTTTAAACACCTTGTAGTATGTTTCTCTTAAAAAACCAAAGGTTGGAAAAGTCTTTAATTGAACCTTTCCGAAATTTGCACAGATGTATTTAAAATAGGTAAGGTCTTTGGCATTATAATGCCAATGTTTTGGAAGAATTCCTTCGGTAGCAAAATTACCACCGCTCAAGATATACGTTACCCCGTATTTTGCTGCTATTTTGTGCAATACGGACAGAATCGCAATATCTGTTGGCGTATCGGCTTCGGGAATGCTTGCCTTCAGAAATGCCCGTTGAATTTCTTTAAATTCTTGCCAATCCAACACCACACATTCATAATCAATATCCAATTTAGTTGCAATATTCCGAATATTCTGGTTTGCCTCTATCGAATTCCATCCGTTATCCATATGCACAGCCA
>JBEIDV010000154.1:0-4801 GCA_040383285.1 Crocinitomicaceae bacterium
ACTACACGGACTATCTAACTCAAAAATACGAATGACAAGGAAAATCTTCGTAGACACAGATGTTGTTTTTGACCTTTTAGCAAAGAGAGAACCATTTTATACATATGCAGCTCAACTATTTACGAATGCAGACAAGCAGGAAGTAACGATCTGTGTTTCATCGCTCTGTTTTGGAAATTTGAATTACATTCTTTCCAAGCATAAATCTGCAATTGAAGCAAGAAAAATTTTATCACGATTTAAAGTTTTGGTAACAATTCTGCCTGTTGATGATAAAATAATAGAATTGGCCTTAAATTCAGATTTCAAAGATTTCGAGGATGCAATTCAATATTATTGCGCAATTGAAAATGGGATTAATATCCTTATCACACGAAATTTGAAAGATTTTAAACCTGTTAGAATTCCAGTTTTAACTGCTGAAGAATTTGTAAAGCAACATGGATAATTGCTAGAAGCCTTGCCTGCGACTACACGCAAACCGTTAAGTGTTTTCTTCGGAAATATACTCTATTAAAAACTGTGCGGTTTTATGGTAAGCAAACCGTTATCCCCCCAAAAAAATCTTTTTAATTCATGCTCATTGAAAAGAAAATCGCTTGCTCCATTTCGGTAGCTTCGTTGTCTTTTTTGATTTGATCCATCAGGTTAGCCACTTCAAAAATCGACATCGTCGACTTGGTTCCTTGCTCACGATGTACGGAAAGTTTCAATTTAGCTTCACGTACTACTTTACTTCTTAGACTTTGTTGATATTGTGCCATGGTTAAAATTTTGTAACGATGGCATCTTACGGACAATATTCAATGAGGTTACAAAATCAATAAATCTTAATGTCTAATTCCCTACGGTTTATGCTGATAACAAAACCCATCGGCGTCTGGAGTCATTCGCTTACATCGAGTGCCAGCTTTTGTTATCCCCTTGCATTGTGTTTGAGGCACACCCGGTTGCGGTGAAGTACTTGGATTCGGAGATGGCGAATTAATTATTGTCCAAGTCCAACAGGGAATACAAACTTCTTTTTCAAAGGCATTTTCCCTTGAATCCGGAAGCTTGTTAAAGAAATCGATTCCTGTTTCTTGCTCCACTTGATCTACCGATACTGCAAATTTTTCAAGAGGCTCTTTACTTGCCTCATTCGGCATTAAAAAACCGATTGCTTTAGCGTCCCCACCTGTATTATCCAAGATTACTTTGTAATAGTATTTTGGAATCGACACGCCGTTGGAACCAATTTGAACAAGTCCATCCTTCAATACGGGTCCTGTAACCACATAGATGCTGTCATACGCTTTCGCCCAAGTTCTCACCTGTTCCTCCAGATTTTTCCATATACCCCGATTGAAGCCTGGCTCTTGCGGACTCATATTGCTGAAGTAAAACGATTCTGCCATGGCTTGTTGCGACCAACCCATATCGGCTGCAGGCGCTAAATGTCCGCGATCATAGCCTGATTTCAAATAATCGCCAACCGTAGCAGTTCCTGTAGATACCGCCGGATCAGGGATGAATTCATCCGTTCGGTCAAATGCTTTTTCTGTTTCCTTTTTCGTCAATTCATACCCAACCCAAAACGCTTGTTCATGTTTCTCAGAATATTGAAAGGCATACCCCAGGTGTTTAATTACCGGAATATTTCCTTTCATCAACGGAAGCTCAAGATCATTGGGGTGTAACGAATCTGGAGGTGAATTCAAGGCAAAGGATTGCATAGCAATCAAACCTGACACAATAAAAATCAACATTCTCAACATATTATCTAATTTTTCCTTTTTCTAACAAATGTATGAAATGAAATCCTTTAGGTGAAAAACCCTGATTATAAAAGAACTTGTGAGCCTTAAAATTGGTTGTATAAGAATCCAACGCCATCATGTTACACCCAAGGGATTTCGCTTTATTCTCTAGATAATCAACCAATAGCTTACCTACTCCCTTACTTCTGATTTTTTCTGAGACAATGATGTTGTCAATTTCCAGGTATTTCCCACACCATAATTTATTCCCGATCCATACGCCAGATACACCCAAACAACGTTCATTTTCCATTACAACTACTTGCGTATAATTGTGCTGAATCATAAAGGCAAGTTCATTTACATATTCTTCCCGCGTTAACGATGGGTATAATTCAGTTAGCACTTCATAGGTAGCCATCATCTCTTCGACGCTTGTTAATTCGATAACTTTCATCTTACTTTTTAATCAAATTCTTTTGAAACAACTCATAAATTCTTCGATATTCATCATACCACGAATAGGCCTCTTGAAATCCATGCGCTTCTACTGGATAAGCGGCTAATTCCCAGTTAGTTTTACCCAATTCTATGAGCCGTTGTTGAAGCCTCACCACGTCTTGAAACTGCACGTTATCATCCACCATGCCGTGAAGAATCAGCAGGGGATTTTTGAGTCCTTCTGCATAATAAATGGGCGAACTCTTGCGATATGCAGTGGGGTCCGTTTCAGGATAATTTAAGATGTTACTGGTATACTCGTGGTTGTAGTGGGACCAATCGGTAACGGAGCGCAGCGCAGCACCGCAGGCAAAGGCATCTGGATGTTGAAATAAACTCATGAGCGTAACAAACCCACCATAGGAGCCTCCGTAAATTCCAACGCGATTGGTATCAACGCTTAAGGTAGCGAGGTATTTTTTAGCATCGATAAAATCTTGAACATCCCTTCCCCCCATGTGGCGGTAAATTGCCGTGCGATAATCCCTTCCATATCCTGCGCTGGCGCGATAATCAACATCTAACACGGTATACCCTTGATCAACCAGGAGGTTATGAAACATATATTCTCTATAGTAATGACTCCACCAGCTGTGTGCATTTTGTAAGTACCCGGCGCCATGTACGAACAGCACTGCAGCACCATTTTTTTTCTCACCTGTGGGTGTGTATAGGCGTGCGTGAACGTCTTTCCCATCGCTCGCTTTGAACGTGATAAAAGAAGGTGATTTCCATGGATAGGCGCTGAATGCCTTCGAATTGGAATTTGTAATTTTAATTGTTTGTTTAGCACCTAATTTCACATAAAGTTCCCAGGGTGTATTTGCCGTAGAAGCTAAATAGACAAGATCTTGTTCATTCGGTGAAATAGCCACGTCTTTAAACCCTCCTGTTGCATTGGATATTACCGGTACCATCTTTCGATGTATTCGATGAAGCCAAGCACCTTGCAAAGTCCTTGGATCGCTTGCGTTATGCACTACAACGTAGCGCGTTCCATCCGAACTTAGGGTTACAGACTGCATTTCAAACCCTTGGCCTCCCGGATAAACACGTTCTTTTTTCTTAGTATTTAGATTCAATTCATACACTTGTGAAAACCCATTTTCTTCGGATTGAAAATAAATCACCTCATCTTGCTGAACAAAACCAAGCGTAGCATTTTCCATATTCCATTCCGAAATCCCTGGGCCTCCAATCCACGCCTCGTCATGTTGGTGCTCGAGCTCACTTATTTTACCATCCAGTAAATTTACCATGACAATCCAACGGTCCTTATTGTCCGCAGCACGAACATCCAACAAAGCCAGTGGTTTATTCTTAGCAAACACAGGATCATGAACAAACAAAGGCCTGTCCTTTTTGAAGTACATCCCTCCTGTGGTATCCATATATGCTGGTTTTTTACGAATATCCGTCAAGGTTGAGCAATCGATTTGAACGAGTGTATCTTTTTCGATAAAATGAAGATGCATGGTTTGATTTGGTTCCTGCGCACTCACTTTTGCTCTTGCCTCGAAGGTTTTCACATACCCATTGTCTGTAATAAAGGATGGGATTATGGTTGATTTACCCGCTGCTGCCTCATCCACTCGAATAAACACTACCCGGTGTAAGGGACCCAAGTATCGGCCTGAAATGGAGCTGAAATCAGCAGGAAGTGCGGTCTCCTTCACTACGTCAAACCGTGACTTAGCCTGTTCTTTATCGCTTGGTTTTTGATCTCGGATGTACTGAAAGAGTTCTGTTTGTTGTTTTTGAAGCTGAGATGAATCGATCGAATGCGTTTGTTTCGGACCGGTATATCGGGTTAATTGTGTCAATTTCTGCATACCAGTTGCATTGAAATCAAGCAGGTAAAAGTCGCCATTCATGCGTATTGTAGCTTCCGTTGCCGCATAGCGATTAATGTCAGAAATGAATTGGTCTGTTTGAAATAACAGCGTTGACTTTAGTGTTTTTCGATCGGTTAGCACGAGGCTATTTTGAATGAGCGATAATTGATTTGGAAAAACAACCTGAGCTTGATCAAACAAAACAAGGTCATCCATTTCAAGTTCTGAAATGCTATCTAACACCCCTGTTTTGATCGTGTACTTGTAGGGTTCAGATTTACCCTTACCGTCTTTATTCCAGCGAAAATAAACCGCAGAGCCATCTAAATTCCATTGTGGAGCCTCTGGCCAGTACCCTGTAAAGTCCTGACCTTTCATAATTTCTTTAAGGTCTAAGGTGGGTTGCGCAAAGAGGAGTCCATTTAGAAAACAGAAGAAAACAAGCAAGCGACGTATCATCAATAATTTTTGCATAAAAATAGCCACAAATGGCGTAATTTCGCAGGGATGATTGTTCGAATCAAAAAGATCCTTTATCGAATCCTTCCAACCTCGCTGTACTTGGCCAGCATGCAGCACGGCTTCTTTATTTTATTTGACCTTGGAATCCTTAAATCGGATGAGCGGTTTAAATTTCATTATGCCACAAAAAAACTAATCAAGGAAGGTGATGTTGTGCTCGATATTGGGGCGAATCTCGGGTATTTCTCGAAACTTTTCGCTCGA
>JBEIDV010000155.1:0-4794 GCA_040383285.1 Crocinitomicaceae bacterium
CAGTGATATATTAGCGGGTATAGTGTTTGGCGCATTGGTTGGCTGGAGTATTCGAGTAATTTCAAAAAAATTTGTATCGCTATGAATTGGTTGCTTGTCTTTATTGGCGGTGGAATGGGAAGTATATTGCGTTACTTTATTTCGCAGCAACTCGTATTTTCTAAATATTTTCCCTGGGCTACATTGTTAAGCAACCTTTTGGCTACAGCCCTACTTGCCTTGTTGGTAGTTTACCTTAAATCAGGAGACAAACCGTCGTGGCTGCTCCCGTTGATTGGCGTTGGGTTTTGCGGTGGTTTTAGTACGTTCAGTACCTTTTCAGCAGAGAATGTTCAGTTGTTTGAGCAAGGACAATGGGCGCTGCTCGTAGTTAATATATTACTCTCTGTAGGTGCAGGTTTTGGGGTGTTTTTATTAGTGAGTCGGATTAATACTTCCCACTAATCAAAAAGCTGCGCTGCATTCGTGTCAAAAAACCGGATGCGTTGTTGAACCGGACGTTGATTTAGATGCGGAGGGATTAAGCCAAAGAGCTCTGTAAATTCTTCACTAAACTGCTCATAAGTCAGATTAAGATGCTCTTCATCAAATTGTAAGGCATCTAATACGGTATGAATTATTATTTTCCGCTCCCAAGCAGGTTGTTTATGGGCTAGTTCTATTGCGTATTGCACCAACCATTGCCAGTAAATTTCATCAAATCCCGCATGAAAATAACGGTAAAACAAGTAATAACAACGATATCTAATATGCGGGTATACGTGGATTTGGTCGAGCGCTTCCTGGCTCACATGCAATTGAGTGTACAGTCGCTCGCCTAATGAATCCAATGCACTAAACTTCTTAGAGAAGAAATAGTGCCTTAACAATAAGCAATTGGCGAAGATATAATCTTGCAAACATTGCAGCGATTCATCCGGATGAATGTTTTGAAGGTATAGGTTTAATCCTTCTTCATAATGCTCTAGTTTAAATTGTGGGTCTGCAAAGTATTCAAAAAATGATTCCCTAACGATGGGTACGGCATGGAATTCTTTGTAAAAATCAGTCGTTGATTCTGGATTTCGATATAAGGCTGCATAAATTTCTTCTCCTAAGATCAATTTCTTTTCAAAAGTAACATCCGAAGGGAATTGATTGAAAAAACTCCGCAAGGCATCGAATGACTTCATTTGAATACAGTGATACAAAATACTATAGGGTTCAAGATCAAATGAATCAGCAAATACTCCACTCTTTATTCGAAATTTACACAACTCATGCAGGTGATCCTCTAATACAAACCAAGAAGGATACCCAATAAAATCTGCTAAAATTTCTAAGGTTTGTACATACGGCGAATTGATGTTGTTTTCCCATAGAAAAAGCCTATATACCGTGCTTTCAGAAATCTTCTTTCCCGTCTTTTCCGAAATAACCAGTGCTGCTTGCTTGCAATCCGGTTTAGTGTGAATCCGATAACTTAAGGCATCTTCTAATTTCATTTTAAGCGCATTTAAGACAGCTTGTGAAATTCGAAACTTTGGTTTGGGCATGGTTAATTAAAATATGTTGTACTTAAGTTTATGCAAAATAATAAAACAAGCGAGACAATAAAGGTCACAAAAGGTTAAATTTGACGAAATTCATAAATTACCCGATTTTTACTTAATATTTACTTGTAATATACTAGAATTCATTTTCTCTAAGAATGTTACTTATTTCATTATATGTTTTGCTTGTAGTTGGCATCACCTTGTTTCAATGGAAGGGTGCTAAGGGTTCGATTTTCAAACCCAATCAGAAGGTTTCTTGGTGGATTTCAGGGCTATCTTTATACATGCTGTTCCTTTCTGTTGATCAAGGGCAATTGATTTCAGGGATCATCGCGGAACACGGAATGCAGGGGATGTGGATGGTTTGGGCTGGTAACCTCGGGGTTTTTGTTGTACCGCTTGTATTTGCCCCGTTATGGCATAAACTCAACTTATCTACAGACAATCAATTCATCCTATTCAGATTCCCTGGTAAAGCAGGTACTTGGTTACATCGATTTCGGGCTATATATGTTGGAGGATTAGTTGTAACCCTAGCGGTTAGTTTCCATCTTATTGGCTTTGCCAGAGTGATTGAAGTTTTTTATCAAATACCCCAAACACAAAGTATATTTATTGCAGGTGGAGTCATGGTGTTATTTGCACTTAAGAATGTATTAGATATCAAGCTAAAACTCGATGTGCTGCACACATCACTTTTCATTGGTAGTTTAATTCTTATTGTATTTTTCGTTGGTAAAGCGTTCATTTTCGAAAAAGATTGGATGAAATTCTTCATTGAAAACCCAACTAAAAAAAGTTTACTTCCCTTGAATTCATCTTCATGGTTTTCCATGTTAATTTATCTTGGCGTTCAATGGTGGAGCTGTTACTTATTCGATGGCGGAGGCGCGGAAACCTCACGATTCACGGCAGTTAAAACCCCAAAAGATGCCATTAAAGCGGCACTCACCCCCGTTGTAATATCCTTTATTATTAGCTTTTTTATGGTAATTCATGTCGTTGCTTTGCTCGGAAATACAGCCATTCAACTGAATGGTGAAATATCCTATGTGAATGCGTTATTGAACATTATACCATTCCAATTAAAGGATTTAATCTTCCTCGGTTTCTTCGCTATGTTTATTACAACCGCGGAGTCTTTATTAAATTGGGGCGCATCATTTTTAGTAATTGATGCATGGAAAGGGTGGCTTAACCCCAGCTCCTCTCTCGTTGAAAATCGGATTTTATCATTTCTCATGATGGCCGTTTTGAGTTGCCTTTCTATACTGGTCGGCTTATACATCACAAATTTACAACAGCTCATAAAGATTACATTTTCTATTTCTGCTGGAGTAGCTCCGGTTTTCATACTACGTTGGGTATGGTTCCGAATAAATGCCTGGTCACAATTAAGTGCAATGATTTGTTCCGGTTTCCTCACCTTATGTTACCCCTTAATTCATGAACTTACCTCCCTCTCCATGTTCCCTATGGAGGAATCCCGTATTTTGGTTGTAACCCTACTTACAACATTAACCTGGGTAGTTGTCACGTTGCTCACACCGAATCAATCCGAAGAAATTGAAGAACGAATGCTTCCAATCATCCCCAAAAAGCGTGTTATATTTTATCGGTTGGGGCTTGCTTTATTACTCGGTGTTTTTCTAACACTTCTCAATTGGGGAATTTGGACCTTATTATTAAATCAAAAATAGCTAGACCCTAATTGGAAATCGATCGGACAAGTGCATCGACCACCGCTGCCATTCGTTTGAGGTCTAAGGTTTCTATGGTATCGCTTGATTCATGATAATTCTTGTTCCGATAAAAGGCCGTATCCGTTATCATAACTGCATCATATCCAAACTTCCAATAATTCAAATGGTCAGAAAAATCAATACCTGGCAAGGCTTTGGGTCCCGAAAATATCTCAGTTTTCACCATACCTGTTTTCTTAAACCTTGTAGCAAAACGTCTTGAAAAACTTCCTCCGTTCATTCTCTTTACCACAGTTATAAAATCACCCGTTCGACCATATTTGAGTGCCAAAATTGGAAGTGGATAGTGTTGTGACTTTACCTGGTCGCTAAAATAACCGATCATTTCAATAGAGACCATTCCCTCAACCCATGCGTTTCGATTTTTTAAGGACTCTGCATGCACAAAACTCCCCATTGACTTTCGTCTAAAATGAGGTGGTTCCTCTAAGGTATACGCAACTAATTCAATCTGTCGATTCAATTGCTTCCCCTGCAATTGTCTTGCTATTTCAAGTAACCCAGAAATACCGCTGGCATTATCATCTGCGCCGGGTTGTTCTCCGCATACATCATAATGTGCACCTAAAACTAATAGCGGCTTATCGTTCGGTCCAAAACGTGACACCACATTTCGATATACCCGACCATTAAGCTCATAGGGTTGAAAAAAAACCGTATCTGCAAACTGACTCAACTCGTCAAAAATATACGTGGAAACATCATTCAACACATTCAGATTCTCAGCATTTCTAGCGGGAGAAACCGAGGTTAAGCGCACTAAATGACGCATTAATTGTACTTGATTGGTTTGACCAAAAGTAAAACCAACATACAATAAAAAAACCAGCGTTAATCTTCCTTCCACAAAAGACCGCGTGATTTGGTATACGGAATTGGAACTTGTGCTAAACGCTCTTCGATTCCATAAAACGTGGTAAGCATTTGTTTAATTCGGACTGAAACCCCATTAAATTCTTCCTTCGCAGCAGCTAAATTCGCCCGATGCGTATTGGTTACCCCCGAGGTATTGTCATACAACATATACTCCACCATACCCAAACGTCCCGTCATGCTCGGTGCTGATTCAAATTCATGTTTAGTTAACAATTCATCGCCATACATAATGAGTTTACAAGAATCTAATCCAAGACTTAAGCTTTTTATTTCCCGTAATATGCTAATATCTGTATTTGGATAATTCAATAAAGCGGATTCAACCAAACCAAGCTGCGTGCTAAATTCCTGAATGATTTCTCCTACGCCGCTAACTTTTCTACTCACTTCTGCTACCTCTTTTCTGAATGCATTTAACTCTTCAGGATTTTTCGCAATTAAGGTTTGATTGCTCAATGCCTTCACATTGAATACATGCTGCTTCACCAAGGTGTCTATTCCTTTATTGCTTACCAAATAAACTTCCAGCGAATAGTTACCAGCCGGTACCAAAAATCCATTATTACCGCCATTCACTGTGGTTGTTGGATTACTTCTCAAATTCCATGTGACACGAGAAA
>JBEIDV010000156.1:0-4787 GCA_040383285.1 Crocinitomicaceae bacterium
AAAGGCAACCGGTCACGTAGACTTTATCGACTAAACCCTGTTGTTTCGCGTCAACATACTGTAAGATGGTATCGATTGATTCTTGTTTAGCATTATCAATAAACCCACAGGTATTAATAATTACAATCTCCGATTCTTCGTTTCGTTCATGACCCACATCAAAACTGTTTGCCTTTAATTGAGCCATCATGATTTCCGAATCAAAGGTGTTTTTAGAACATCCGAGTGTTACCACGTTGACCTTATTTTTTCGGGTTGATTTCGTTTTCATAGAACGCAAAAATAGAGAATTGGAAAGGAAAAAGTATCCTATTCTATTCCTTTTATTAATTTTGCGATCCACAATTACCTATGACGATCGAAGAATTATTTCATGCGTTCACAGATGCCGAATTCCAATATACTCGGTTTCTAAAAACTCGCTCATACGAGCGAAGCACCTTGGCAAGGTATGACAACTTAATCGAAAGCATTCGGATTCAAGGCCTACAGATGGATTTAAGTCCTGGCATTAATACGGAATTAGCCAATATGGGACGACTTGACCTTGATTACACACCTAGAATTTCATTAGTTCGTAAAATGATTGGTTTCATCACATTTGGATACAGTAAGCGAAAATTCATACAACGAAAAGTAAATCAATTCTACTTGCGAGAAATCCATCAGCGCCACTTACTGGTGCAGTCGATTCAGAATCATTTAGCGCAAGAATAGTTATTGCTTAATCAACTTTAAGCAATGTGTTTCGCCTTGATTATCGCGAATAACCACTATATAAAGCCCATTGGTCCATGCTGATGTTGTGAGCTGAATCAATCCTAAGGCATTACCTTCAGTGAAGACTCCCCTTCCATTCATATCCATCACTTCAATGTGAGCTTGCTGTGTAAGCTTAAGATTTACCATGTCACTGGTTGGATTCGGATAGAGTATCGGTTCAAATGAAATCGATTCAGTACCGGCAAAACAATTGTTCATGGCATCAAACGTTGGAGCAGCATAATCAAACACGACGCCAGTTTCCGGACAGCGCGCATAGGATTCATCCGTTAATAACGCAGGAAGCGTTACTTGATCAAGCATTGTTATTCCATTGGATAGGCGAACATAATCACCTGAAGCACCCAACTTAAAATTCGTATGCAAGCCGGTTGTTTGAAGCGTGTCATTATCGGTCCAAATGATTAAATAGTCATTCGGAAGGATTACAGTATTTGAAGGAATTATCCATTTTAGTGGAAGTGTGGCATCATCGCTCAAGTACAAACCACTTAGGTCTAGCGCATCAGAAGTTGTATTGTGTAATTCTACCCAATCATTTGATTCCCCGTAGGGATCATCATGGGTTAAGTCATTGTCCGACATGGCTTCATTAATCTGAACTTGCCCGACAGTTGGTGCAGGGATATTCAAATCCAGTGAATGAAATTCATGCTCAGCCCGCTGCGGACTAAACAATCCAGCGCTGGCATTATCGGCATAGATGTAATATTCGAATATGGGACCATTTGCCGTAACGGATACCCCATAGGTATGATCTCCAGCCGCTCCATCTCCATGCCCTCCATCGTCGAACATTGGAATACGGGTAAATCGAAGTTCATGGGAGGTGCGATAACCTAAATAGACAGCAGTTTCATTGGTAACGGCAGATGTAATAAAGAATGTTTCATTAAATGCCGGTGTTGGATTTGATGCAGCATAACTGGTTATGGTTGGCGCTACCAAGGTGTAATTTTGGTTCGTACTGAAATAGGTTACCCGCCCATTCATTAAGGTTTGAATTCCTGGTATCGAATTACCCCCACCCGGTCCACCACCGCCTGTTACTGCCGTAGTTAAGCTGTTTTGATATTGGGTATAGGTATAAAATTTAAAGGGATCGGCTTGTACAGAGGCATCTATGGTGTTGCGCAATGCATTCGCTTGTGTTAGGTACCAGTTCGATGCAAACATCTCTTGCAACATGGTTCTCACGTGGGCCATATACATTCGGTTGTACATGGGATCTGCCAATATTTTTTTTATCAGCGGGTGATTATTCGAATTGCTATTGGACATCGGATCCAAGGTTGGACCACCAGAACCAGAACCTGTACCTCCAGGAAAGGCATTAAAACTCATATTTAAGTCCCATACGGTTGGAACAAACCGATCATTTAGGTCCTCATACAAATAATAATTTTGTCGAAATGCCCCACTGTAAGAATCTAGATTAACAAGGACATTGTTAAATGCAAGCATCCAAATTGCGCGATCTAGGTCTAATTTATCCTCAATGGCAGAAAAATTATTATTCAAAGTATTAATCATATCGACCAGGTTAGTCCACCCATAGGTTGATTTCAATTCATACCCATTGGCATAGAGCGAGGAATCCGTTCCTAAATACTTTAAATCTGGTGAAGTCCCGCCAAAAGGTCCTGCCCCACCAATCGGATTACATTTAAAAAACGATCCTTCCTGGTCATAATAATGATTGGTATTGAACCGATCATCTATACTCTCTGCACTAGAATACAGACCTCTCAGCGTACCGTTAATGTATACATTAGCGAAATTCGATTTCGGACAGTCCATATAATTCTCGAGGATTGCATAGGAAAGTACTTCTCTAATCATGGATGGATCCATATATAAGTTTTGAAGCTTTAAAGAGGTATAACCTTGATAATCGTTATTACTATGAACCCAATCCAGGTTTATATGCAATGGGTTTTTATTATTATTGGAATTGTAGGAACTATTTCCTTTATACTTCACACCAACAGAATCGAATACGATCCCATTTATGCGCACTGAATCTGCTAATAAGTAATCCTCCGTAGTTTGTGCAAGGTTATCCAATAAAGCATCCCAATTGGCTTGTGCAAAGAATACCTCTACCGTTTGGACCGTATTTTTGTCGTATAAGTCTTGAGCATAATACAGGTGAGTTAGCGAACAAAGTAGAATTAAACTAAGGTATTTCATGGAGTGATTTTTACTATTAGTTGGCTAATTATCAAAATAATTGCGTTCAACTTAACAATAAATTTACATTAAATTACTCAGTTCGTAACATTGCAATCCAAGATGAGATGTTGAAAAGAAACGCAGCATACTCCTTGAGGAAACTAAATGCTTTATACTTTTGACAAAAAATATGCTATGAACTTGAAATTCACTTTTCTACTATTCTCTACACTTTTCGGATTATTCGCTTGCTCTCAACAGGCAGATACCAAATTAACTCCCGAAGTCCCTAAACCTGAAACTGAAATAAAATTCAAATTAACTGATTTTTTAAGTACCAATTCGGATTTAGACAATGCGGTAAACGATGTTTTTAAGCAATTGGATGATACCGCAATCATCGCACAACTTATTATGCCTGCGGTTGGGAAATATGGTCAAACCCAAGCCACGATAGAAGACCACATTAATCACCGTATTATTGGCGGCGTATTGATGCTGAATGGTACAAAAAGTGAATTCACCTCGATGATATCCTCCTTTGATAAAACAAATAAATCCTTAGGAAATTTGCCCTTTCTTTACAGCGCGGACGCAGAACCTAGTTTAGTTAATCGTAAAATAACTGGATCCACTCCGGTTAAAAAAGCGGCTGAAATCAGTTCCCTAGATGAGGTAATTAAAGTTGCTCAGCAAATTTCAACTGATTTAAATGACATTGGGATCAATTATAATTTTGCCCCAGTGGTTGATGTAGCGGGTAATGCGACGGTTGGGTACAGAGGATTTGGCTCAAAACCCGAACAACTTATCCCGTGGTCTAATACCTTTATTCAAGAGACCCAAAACAAGAACATTATTGCCACAGCAAAACATTTTCCTGGTCACGGATTGGTCAGCGGGGACACCCATTCCTCCTTACAAACGATTGATGGCGAATTAAAGGAAATTAGCACCTATCCCGAACTAATAAAACAAGGGGTGCTTTCCATAATGGTTGCACACATTGCGGTAATAAACAACAAGAAATATCAAACGAATGGACTTCCCTCCACCTGTTCAAAATCCATTGTTACGGATTTATTGAAGAACGAGTTAAAATTCAATGGATTAATCGTAACGGATGCCATGAATATGGGAGGCGTGGTCAATGTACCACAAAGCGCGAGTAAAGCCATCGAAGCCGGTTGTCATATTGTATTAATGCCAGTTGACGCAGCTAAAACACATCAAGAATTGCTTGCGCGTTACAAAAAAGACAAGGAGTTTAAGGCGCAAGTAATTCAGGCCGCAAAGCATGTGATTCGAATGAAAATTTGTCTTGGATTATTAAATTAACCCAGGTAGATATCAAGCAATCCCTCAGGGGTAGTAATTGTTAGTGTTTTATCGCTTCGATTAATGGTCTTATTCAAGTCTAGATTCAATGGGATCAGAATCTCTTGTCCATCACAATCAATTTGAAGCAAGGGATTTGAGGGGTGATCAATAATACTAACGACATTCCCTATGTTTCCACGAACGGTATCTATCACCGTAAAGCCTTCCACCTCATGATCATAAAAGGTATGCTCGTCTAATTCTTGTAGAACCACTTCAGGAAGAAATACAGCTTTCCTTAAGAGTGTTTTTGCTTCTGCCTCCGTTGAAATACCTTCAAAGGTTAACACAAGGAAGCCCTTATTCATTGGCTTTATGCGAATAATATTAACGGGCTTTGGTATCCCATCAATATTAAAAAAAACGACGGATAAATCCCGATAATCTTCTGAATTGGTAACGTCCAAAAACAACGAAACTTCACCTTTGAATCCGTGAAGTTTCGCAAT
>JBEIDV010000157.1:0-4776 GCA_040383285.1 Crocinitomicaceae bacterium
CATGAAGTTCAAGGATTATCCCATTCATCCGTCTATCTTACAAGCCATTGAAGACTTAGGGTATAAGCGCCCCACAGACATTCAATTCAAGGTTATTCCACACATTCTCAACGGTGAGGATGTCATGGCGGTAGCGCCAACTGGAACAGGAAAGACCGCAGCCTTTGCGATCCCCTTGATTCATAAAGTCAATGGATATGCCCGTAAATCCGGAGTTCAGGTCTTGGTCATGGTGCCAACCCGTGAATTAGCACGACAAATTGAGCAGGTTTTTCTTGACTTGAGCAAACATTTATCCATAAGTATTCTTTCCTTAATCGGTGGAGTAGAGCAGGAAAGTCAAATTAAAAAGCTAAAAGAAAATACCCAAATTCTAATTACCACCCCTGGTCGAATGTTTGATTTGATCGCTCAAGGGTATTTGGATATTTCTACCGTAAAGATGTGGGTGCTCGATGAAGCAGATTTAATGCTTGATCTGGGCTTTGCGCGAGATATTGTGGATGCTAAACGTAAGTTGCCTCGGTATTTGCAAACCTTGTTTTTTACAGCAACCATCAATAAGAAAATTAAATCATTGGCGTATGATGTGGTAAAAGATGCCATTCGAATTCAAATTACCCCGGGAAATCCCGTGTCAAAAAATGTAGATCATCAGGTGATGATGGTGGAGATGGATGATAAGCGATTTTTTCTAGAAAATATTCTGATTGAGTACCCGGAAGAACGGTTTATGATTTTTGTTCGAACCAAGGTACGCGCAGAACGTGTGCAAAAAGCCATGGAACGCATTGGCATTTCGGTAGAAATTTTACATGGAGGGAAAGAGCAGAGCGAACGGTTTAATACCTTAGAACGCTTTCGTTCGGGTGCCAATAAAGTATTAGTTACCACGGATGTGGCGTGCAGAGGAATCGATATTCCTGAGGTAGAATATGTAATCAATTATGACCTCCCCGATAACCCTGAAAATTATGTGCATCGCTGTGGACGAACGGGTAGGGGAAACAGCAGAGGGCAGGCCTTGAGTTTTTGTAGTACGGGTGAAATTCCCCTGCTAGACGCGATTGAAGCGTACACGGGAACTGAAGTTGCTCGCTTTGAATTGAACGCCGACGAATACGCAGAGATCTTACGCGATCAACTTGATCCGGATGAAAACTGGATTAAACTCATGAAAGATAACGATACCGAAAACTGGGATTAATTTTTCTTCTTCGGTTCAATAACAATAGGCTCTGATACTTTTTCTTTCGTTAAGGCGATGTCTAGCACGGATTTCATGGTTTCCACGTAATGAACTTTCAATCCCTTTAAGTAACGCGCTTCAATCTCATCTACGTCTTGTTTGTTCTTGCTACTCATGATGATTTCCTTAATACCAGAACGCTTCGCTGCCAATAATTTTTCCTTGATTCCACCAACCGGCAACACTTCTCCACGGAGGGTTATTTCTCCCGTCATAGCCAGGTCTTTTTTCACTTTTCGCTGGGTGAATAACGAAGCAAGCGATGTAAGCATCGTGATTCCAGCACTTGGACCATCTTTTGGAGTTGCTCCTTCTGGAACATGCAGGTGAACATCATGGTCGTTAAATACCGCTTGCGGTAAACTCAACCAATCGCTATGAGATTTCAAAAAGGCTAAGGCAATTACCGCACTTTCTTTCATTACATCTCCTAAGTTTCCTGTTAGGGTTAATTTACCGTTTCCTTGAGAAATGGAAGATTCAATAAATAGGATATCTCCACCAACCGCGGTCCAGGCCAACCCAGTTACAACACCAGCCACATCGTTCGCAATGCTCTTACTTTGGTTTCGTCCTGCCCCCAAAAAGGTAAACAAGTCACTTGCTTTGATGACTACCTCATAAGATTCTTCTGTCGCAATTTGTTTCGCTCGGGATCGAACTAATTTCGCTAATTGCTTATCGAGTCCCCGAACACCAGATTCATTGGTGTACGATAATACCACCTGTTCCAACGCTGCTTTTTCGATTTCAAACTGCTTGGCGTTTAAGCCATGTGCTGCGAGCTGCTTCGGTATGAGGTGTTTCTTTCCAATTTCAATTTTTTCTTCAACAGTATATCCATTCACTTCAATGATTTCCATCCGGTCGCGCAGCGGACCTTGGATGTCGCTTAGGCTATTCGCCGTGGCAATGAAAAGCACCTTAGATAAGTCGAATTCATTTTCTACATAGTTATCGTAAAATGCGCCGTTTTGCTCCGGATCTAACACTTCCAAAAGGGCAGAAGAGGGGTCACCGTGAAATCCGCGACCGAGTTTGTCGATTTCATCCAATACGAAGACGGGATTCGCAGATTCCGCTTTTTTCAAGCTTTGGATTACACGGCCCGGCATTGCACCGATGTAGGTTTTACGATGGCCTCGAATTTCCGCTTCATCATGAAGTCCACCCAATGACATGCGTACATATTTTCTTCCCAATGCTTCGGCAATTGATTTTCCTAAGGATGTTTTACCAACCCCGGGAGGACCATAAAAACATAAGATCGGCGACTTCATGTTGCCACGAATTTTTAGTACAGCCAAATATTCGAGGATGCGTTCCTTAACTTTTTCCAATCCTGCGTGGTCGCGCTCCAGGATCTTCTTTGCTCGTTTTAAATCGAGGTTGTCCTTTGTATATTCATTCCATGGGAGGTCGAGCATGACATCCAAGAAATTCATCTGAACGGTATACTCAGCCCCCTGTGGGTTCATTCGCTGTAATTTGTCTAATTCCTTGTAGAACGCTTTCTCTACGGTTTCATTCCATTTTTTTGCCGTAGCACGTTCTCTAAATTCAGCGACGTCTTGGTCTTGTGGATTATCTCCCAATTCATCTTGAATCGTACGCATTTGTTGATGCAAGAAGTATTCTCGTTGCTGGCGATCCAGGTCGCGTTTCACCTTGTTTTGGATTTCATTGCGCATTTCCAACATCTGCACTTCCAGAGTCAGGTGTTCCATCACCATCATCACGCGTTTTTTCATATCCATTTCTTCAAGCATTTCTTGCTTTTTAGAAACGTCAGCGTTCATGTTAGATGAAATGAAATTCACTAAAAAGGTCGGACTGTCAATGTTCCCAAGCGCGAATTGTGCCTCAGAAGGAATGTTCGGACTGTCGCGGATGATTTGCAAAGCTAATTCCTTGATGGTGTTAATCATGACATTTAGCTCTTTGTCCTTTTTGGAAACACTAGTCTCCTTGAAAACCTTAACTTTTGCCTTCATGTAAGGCTCAGTTTGCAAGGGTGTTTCGATTTCAAACCTACGTTTACCTTGAATAATTACCGTAGAACTTCCGTCGGGCATTTTTAACAAGCGTATGATTTGAGCCACCGTACCAACCGTGTGTAAGTCATTGAAATTTGGTGATTCCTGTTCTTGGTTTTTTTGAGAAACTACCCCTATGATTTTATTTCCCTTGTTAGAATCTTGAATCAGTTTGATGGATTTATCTCGTCCCACCGTAATGGGAATCACAACGCCCGGAAAAAGCACGTTGTTCCGTAGGGGTAAAATTGGTAACTCCTCTGGAAAGGCCTGGTTGTTTACTGATTCCTCTTCCTCCGCAGTAATTAATGGAATAAATTCTGAATCGTTATCGATTTTAGAAAAGAGGTCAATGTGTATTATTTGTTCGTCCATAAGTTGACATTTTGGCAGATGAAATTAACGGATTCCTTGGGTTAACCCAATTTAATCCAGATGTTACTATCCGATTCAATCCGTATGCCATCAAAACAATACGGAAATATTGTCCGAATTTCGTTTTATACTGCCAAGTATTGTATTTTTGCTAAAATAGCTAATCGATGAGAATTTTACTGACTGCCTTGCTTACAATCACCTTGTTTTCAAGTGTTTTTGCACAAGATACCACCTGGGTTCAAACCTTCACATTTGATTCCATTACGAATCGACATGATGAATTTACCTTTCCATCAAGTTTAGACACACAGCGCTTCGAAAAGGTTTTAATGTACTACAAATTGAAATGTAGTCCCTTAACCACATGGGATCAATACGATTGTGGAGAATGGGATTATTTAACCTACACGCGTGTGTTTGATCACACCGGTAATTTTGATTCCGTCAAGCGTGAGGGAGCTAAGTATCTCGCTAATTTTCAAGCACCTGCATTGATTAACTATAATTCAGCGATTGCAGGAGCAGCTTTTTCGAATGTTTATCAAAGCAATCAGTCCTTTAGAACCGGTGAAGTATTGCAGGATGTTGTGGTCAACATCGGAAATGGGACGAGTGTGCTGCCGTTTCACACGCAAAGCAAGGGAGGAACCTATCAGTTTTTAGTGACCGCCCAAGAATTACTGGCTGCAGGCGTACAAGCCGGAGATCTTCAGTCGCTTTCCCTGTATATTTCTAGTTTATCGCAAAATGAAGGCATTAACTTCCCGAAAATCAGCTTGCTTGGCACCAACTTAAGCAGCTTAACACAGTTGGTAACAGGCGCATTTGTTGAGGTTTACAATCAACAAGTTAATCCAGGTTCAATGCAACTTGGAGCGAATCGCTTCCTGTTTTTTCAGCCTTTTGCGTGGAATGGTCGCCAAAATATCATCGTACAATTAAGTTTTGATTCAGAAACATCAACCGCTTCCCAATACAGTTTTGAGGCGGAATCAGGAAATGGGGTCTCTTCAAATTATTTAGATGGACGATATGGCTTAATTGAGTTTGATGGAACGAATTACAGCATGCTTGAACTTTCTGACACCCTAATGGCAGGAGATGTTACCATCG
>JBEIDV010000158.1:0-4764 GCA_040383285.1 Crocinitomicaceae bacterium
TCTTTTTCATCTTATTTAAGTTTATAGTAAATAGAAAAATATGCCCCCAAAGCACCTTGATTCCCAAATGCGCTCGGATAATTCACCACAATGTCTTCATTCGAATAGATGGGTGCCAAGCATTTCGCCTCGAACTGATACACCCATTGATTTTTCTGCCACAAGTGACCGATTTGAATGCTGGGAATCCAAACCTGCTCATTGGCCCTACCTTGTGATTCAGTTAAATACGGATCAAACCAGTTACTTATTCCCGCATAAACACTTCGGATTTTTTGAAATCCTTTACCATTCTTGGCTTTGGTTCGTAATTCCGCATAATCCCAATAATAATTCGCATCCAGTTGCGGCCAAAATCGATTCGCACCGGTATAAAAATCCACCGCTACATTCAGAGTCGGCTGAAGGGTAATCCCCATATTTTTTCTAGACCAGCAGCGATACGCTGCACCAACATCAACTTGTCCAACACCAAAGAGCAAGGAAGTCGTATGTAGGTTTCCAAAAAGTGTCAGATGCTCTTTCAACCCGTAGCCATAACCTACCGTAGTTAAAGGCATTGGAATCACTCCGATTCCCGGCACCTTGGCGATAGGTCCCCCTAAATTTAACTGCAGCGCGTGTTGGCCTTTATCCAAAGGTTTCACATAGCGCGCTGGCGCACAAGAAAATAGAATGAAGAGAAAAACACTCAGGGCTAATACAGACTTGATAATTGAATTCATAGAAGCCAAAAATAACGGAATTTTTTAATTGGATTGGATTTACCTAATTTTGCAGGAATGTCTGAAAATACAAATATATCTACTAAGAAATCTGGTTGGAAGAAATGGTTTAAGTACAGCTACTTAACTGCACTTCATATCCTTGCTGGAGTTGCTGCATTCCTAATTCTAACTGCCTTGGCTGTAAAGTTCAAGTGGACCAACGATACCGGAGATGTTGACGTCAACAATCGATATTATGAGGATATTGCCAATCAATACGGAAATGCTTCCAAAAAAGACAGTGCCACCCTTGCGCGCGATGAGTACATCATGTTTCAAAAATTGGGTGTTCTTTCGAGGTATTATCCACACAATGCCAAAATCATCACCGATGCCTATCAGTTTGACAAAAACGTATATACAGCCTTACGAATGCTGGATGCCGTCACGATAATCATGCGGGACAACAAGCAGTTCATTCGTGAAATGAAGGACGTAAATAAGAAGGCTAAATTCAATACAGGTTCTGTTTATGCGTGGTCGAATTATACGGTATGGAAACAATTCTGTAATACTATTATTAAAGATAAGCGAGCCATTGATTCCGTTTCACGATTAACCGGTGTAGAGTCGCGAATTATTGTGATGTGCGTAGTTGGCGAGCAATTGCGCATGTTTAATTCAGGAAGAGAAAAATTCAAGCAATATGTGTACCCATACTCACGGCTCATCCTTCCTTCGAACCGAGGCTATGGTGTATCTGGAATTCTAGAGCATACGGCCTTGCGAATTGAAAGCACCTTGTTTAATGAAAAAGATCCCTTTTATCCGGGCGACTATTTCCAGCAAACCATTAATGTAAGGGATTCCTTTCCGGAGGTGATAAATGACTCCATATCTTCCCACAAACATAAAACCATTCAACGCTTAATTAAAGGCGGCGACCATTATTATTCGTATTTGTACACCGCATTTTTAATGCGTCAATTCCAGTCGCACTGGGAACGTAACGGGTTTGACTTGTCGAACCGTCCGGAAATTCTAGGAACCTTATTTAACCTTGGATATCAAAAAAGTAAACCAAAAAAGAACCCGGAAGTTGGTGGATCGACATTTAAAATCGGAGAAAAAGACTATACGTTCGGTGGTTTATGCTTTGAGTTTTATTACAGCGGGGAACTTCAGGATGCATTCCCAATTACAGGCAGAGGATTTATTCCAGTTAAGGAATTAGAAAAAAATAATAAGGAGTGGATTGAAGCGATTAAAAAACGCATTGAAGAAGAAGAAAAAGCACGATTAGAAGCGGAGGAAGCCGCCGCAGCAGCCGTTAAATAAGGGGCAATTAGCTTAGTTGGTTTAGAGCACTACCTCGACAAGGTAGGGGTCACTGGTTCGAGCCCAGTATTGCCCACTTTTTTAAGACAGCTTTTTATAAGCTGTCTTTTTTTGTATTGTTCAGGCGAGAAGTTTATCCCGATCGAGGAACGAGTATCGGGAAGCCCAGTATTGCCCACTCTTTTAAGACAGCTTTTTTAAGCTGTCTTTTTTTGTATTGTTCAGGCGAGAAGTTTATCCCGATGGAGGAACGAGTATCGGGAAGCCCAGCTTTGCTCCGCTATAGCTATGCGAAAGCGGGTATTGCCCACAAAGTAAAACCCTGACCGAATCTAGGGAGCTTGCCCCGACCGAGCGTAGGAGGCGTCAGGGTTTTTTATTACAATATCTTTTGGTTGAGAACTTTGCGAAGCAATTTCACGATAGAAATCAAACAAACCCTTCCGTTTTTAAAAACTGGACTCCCCTGCCCTTTTTGTAAGCTTTGAGGTAGTCGTCTACCCGATTTAAGATGTTATGCTTATCGTTCAATGCACTGGCCAACTCCCTTAGTTTAATTCGCTCCCTCCTACTGATATTACCATCCAAGATAATTCCTGTGGCAAAAATTAAGGTGATCAAATCAACCGATGCCTTATCCAAGGATGCTAATTCATCCAATATCTCTGTACTTAATTCATCGGTAACAAGTTCATGATGATTAATGTCCTCCAATAAGCGGGTAGAAAAAAAGTAGTTTATTTCAGAAAAATCTCGTTTAAGCACCACGATATAGTTCAATAAGCCCTTTAATTCTTTTGCAACAACGGGGTTATTTGATTCCTCTGCTGAATGTGCAACCAATTCCGTTAATTCTGTCGACAACATATAATACCTTGCCCTATTAAATAATTTCGCTGCAGCGAACCCATTCCAAAACGCATAAATCGGCATGGCTGCCAAATCAATAAATACCTTCAATAAAAACCTACTTCCAAATCGCTGAAGAAACAACTTAAGAAGCACATTGCTCAACATGGCTTTAAACCGTACAAGCAACAAATAAAAGTAAAGGCTGAATTTCGACATTCCCATGAAGGGATTTAACCCAAGCTCAAGTTCCTTCTTTTGCTTTTTCTCTAAACTTATAAGCAGTAGATTCTCACTGTGCAGTTTATATCCGGCAGTGTTTTTACTTGGAAAACCTAATAACCAAGCCAATTTATTAATCACATAAATATTTAATACTCCCAAGACATACAATTCTAAGAGTGTCAGCACAATATTATCGAGTTCCTTGACCCAAAAAACCTTAAGTTCAGTTCCAAAGAGTGTTACGTTAAGTACATACGCATCGAAAAAGCTATCGAATAAATATAAGGGTAAATAATACGATAAAATAATAAAGGCACCAATGAAACCAGAAATGCAAATTGAAAACCAATACAAGCGCTGTACCGCCTTTAAATTGGACTCATCCAAGGCAGAGGATACCGGTTTTTTTTCTTGAAATCGACGAAATAACCGTTCAGAAATGCGTTGATGATAAAACAAAGGAAGGGTGTTATGGTACTAAATTATATTCAATCACACTAATTACATCCTTCGAACATGCCGTTCTTAAGGTTGCGCCAGTAGGTAACCACATGGGTAACATATTACTTGCCGCTAGAAATGTTCCTGAACTCCCGTGACCAGGAGAACCGTTAATTAAGAAATATGTTTGACCATTTACAATCATTGGGTGATGCCGATCAATGAGCGCGCAAGTACCTCCAGTTTCAATCATATCTGGCGCAGCAATACCCGCTTGCATGTATGACTCTACCTTCCACACCTTACCTACAGGCACCGTTTGTATTGAATTATTAACCAAAAGAACTTGGTTTAATTGAAGATTAAATTGACTGTAACTTAAGATTGGTGCAATTAATCCGAATAAAAGGAATAGGGAACGTATCACTGAAAAACTATTCTTTTACAGGAATAAACGTCATACCTGCGGTCACAAGATTTCCTTCAGGAGTAATAATTACCTCTAGTGAACTTTCCTCTAGACCAAGTCCAACTACTGAAGGAGCCGATTGATTTAATTGATAGGTCAATTGACCGAAAATTTTACGTTTACCATGATCGTTCGACAAGACTAATGCATCTCCTTTATCTAAATGCTCGATTTCCAAGTACATATCGAAGTCTCCTTCAACCTGCGCTCTAAATTGATGCGTATTCAACCAATTTTCTATAGATTCTTTCGACGTAATATCAAGGGTTTGTTGCGCGCCTATCCATGTAAGATTTAGCAGAAACAAACTAACGATTACAAGCTTTTTCATGTGATGTTTTTTTCAAATATAAAAAAAAGCACGTTCAAGTTCGTTATCAACTCATTAAATTATTTCGTATCCTTCGGTTTCAATTAAACACCTATCATTAGAACCAATTCGCTTATGATTAAAAACGAACAAGTGATAAGCAATTAAGGCAGCTGAATGCAATAGCAAGTGAAGTTGTTTTTTAACGCGCTCGTTTCATATCAATTCCTAAACCAAGCAGATTTTCGACTAGACATTGAATTCAACAAGTGACGGTTCTAGCTCAATGCGATAGGGCTCTCCCCGATTGCCTTTTATGAAATAGTTCTCCGCAATTCGCTGGCCTAAGGTTTGCTTAATGACACTGCGAATACGTGATAAGGTCTCATTTAAGTTATTCTCCATTGGGTCAAGTAATAAATTCA
>JBEIDV010000159.1:0-4737 GCA_040383285.1 Crocinitomicaceae bacterium
ATTTCTCAACAAGTATTCCCTAATCCTGATTGGATGGCGGAAGGGTGTGTTTCAGCGACCGTTACGGTCACACGTCAAAACAACATTAACAGTCCACTTTCAATTCCATTAACCGTGAGTGGTTCTGCTACACAAGGGGTTGATTATTCAGGAATACCCAATGCTATAAATTTTAGTCCTGGCCAGGCTATTTACACGTTTCAAATCAATGTAAATGCGGATAATTTCTCGGAAGGACTCGAGACCATAGTACTCAATTTCAATGTGGCTGACCCCTGCGGTAATGTTACCCCAATTCCATTAACCTTGTATATCCAAGATGTTCCGCCTTTAACACTTACCCTAAACGACACCACGTTATTGTGTCCGAACCAACCCATTAGCTTAACCGCAGTAATTAGTGGAGGGGTTCAGCCATATACATATCTTTGGAGTACTGGGGCTACTACGTCAGCCATTTCATTTACTCCACAATCGTCGCAAACCATTTATGTTCAGGTTACCGATAATTGCACGGGACTAACACTTACTGATTCAGCCTTGGTGAGTGTACCCGTTTTTCCGCCGCTTTCCATTTCGCTTTCGCCCGATGTTACCGAAATTTGCCCCTATCTTTCTCACACCTTCTACAGTACGGTTAATGGTGGAAATGGAAATTATACCTATGCCTGGAGAACCCTTGGCTCAAATTCGGTCCTATCAACCTCAGATAGCCTAAACGTTACGCCAAGCAGCACAAACAGTTACGTGTTTACCGTAACGGACGGGTGCGGAAATATTGCCCGTGATACCGTTACGTATACCATTACGAGTCCTCCACTCCTGTTGAGTATGACGCCAACACAATATATCTGTCCGGGAGATAGTGCCTTTGTAAGTGTGATTGCAAGTGGTGGTTATGGAAACTACTACTATCTCTGGCCATCGAACGGGGCAACAACTCCTGGGATTTGGGTTTACCCAGGCAGCACCAACAGCTATCAAGTCTTGGTGTCTGATGAATGTCAGTCGTTCAATGTGAGTGGATTCAGTCAGGTTCAGATTGTTAAACCTGTAGCAGACTTCACAATATTAACCACAGATCCAACGGAGAATTTACCAACCTCGTTTTATAACCTGACACAAAATGGCTTTGGATACCAATGGTTTTTTGGGG
Organism: Crocinitomicaceae bacterium; assembly: GCA_040383285.1. Lineage (GTDB taxonomy): Bacteria > Bacteroidota > Bacteroidia > Flavobacteriales_D > Crocinitomicaceae > UBA952. The sequence continues at coordinate 1,157 of JBEIDV010000159.1, forward strand.
ATGGCAGTGGTTCATACGAAGTTCATCCAACGCACACCTTTTCTCCATATGGGGAATATCTAATTACTTTAATTGCTACGGACATGAATGGCTGCGTTGATAGCATTACCAAACCGATTTATATTCAAGAGGAATTCTATATTTATATTCCCAATACATTTTTACCGGATGAAAACCGAATTAACGATGTGTTTTCCGGTAGTTTTATTGGCGTAGAATGGATAAAAATTGAGGTGTTTAATCGTTGGGGAGAGCGCTTGTTTTTCTCCGATCAACTAGATTTTAAGTGGGATGGAATATATAACGGCACAAAAGTTCCTGACGGCGTGTACACCTGGAAACTTATCTATCGAAGAAATAGAATGCAAGAACAACAACTGACGGGGCACGTAACCGTGATAAAATAGTGGAATTCTCCCAAGAATATCAAGAGTTATTGTAACTTCGCAAACACTATGAAGAACATTCGTAATTTTTGCATCATTGCCCATATTGATCACGGGAAAAGCACGCTTGCTGACCGATTATTACAAGCAACCAACACCATTTCTGATCGAGAAATGAAAGACCAAGCGTTGGATGATATGGACCTTGAGCGTGAGCGTGGTATAACCATAAAAAGCCATGCGATTCAAATGAATTATCAGCACAATGGAGAAGATTACGTCTTAAATTTAATTGATACCCCAGGACACGTAGACTTTTCTTATGAGGTTTCTCGGTCCATTGCCGCATGCGAAGGAGCATTGCTAATTGTTGATGCAACCCAAGGAATTGAAGCACAAACCATTTCTAATTTATATTTAGCATTAGAACATGATTTGGAAATAATTCCCATTTTAAATAAAATGGATCTTCCGAGCGCTATGCCTGAGGAGGTTTCAGATCAAATTATTGAGTTAATTGGGTGCAAACAAGAAGAAATTATACCTGCTTCTGGAAAAACCGGATTGGGCGTTGATCAAATTCTAGATGCCGTTATTAATCGGATTCCTTGCCCAAAAGGCGACGAAGACGCGCCATTACAGGCAATGATTTTCGATTCAGTATTTAACTCCTTTCGAGGAATTATTGCATATTATCGAGTCAGAAATGGCGTAATTAAAAAGGGGCAAAAAGTACGCTTCTTTAATACTGGGAAAGATTATAACGCCGATGAAATTGGGATTCTTAAAATGGATCTTGTACCCAAAAAAGAAGTTAGAGCTGGAGATGTGGGATATATAATATCCGGAATAAAAGCAGCTAACGAAGTAAAAGTTGGGGATACCATTACTACCGCAGAACGTCCGTGTGATACAGCAATCAAAGGGTTTGAAGATGTTAAACCTATGGTATTTGCTGGAATATATCCCGTAGATAATGAAGATTACGAAGAGCTTCGGTACTCCATGGAGAAACTGCAATTAAATGATTCTTCCCTTGTTTTTGAACCCGAATCATCCGCTGCTTTAGGCTTTGGATTTCGATGTGGATTTTTAGGGATGCTTCACATGGAAATCATCCAAGAACGCCTTGAACGGGAATTCAACATGACCGTTATTACCACGGTTCCCAACGTGTCCTATCACACCTATATGAAGCGGGATGTAGAAGCTAGACTCATTGTAAACAACCCGTCTGAATTACCTGATCCAGCAGGAGTAGATCGTATTGAAGAACCCTATATAAAAGCACAAGTCATTACAAAATCTGAATTTGTTGGTTCTATAATGACCTTGTGTATTGAAAAGCGGGGTGAACTAAAGAATCAAGTGTATCTAACTCAAGACCGCGTTGAAATCACCTTTGAAATGCCTCTAGCGGAAATTGTATTTGATTTTTACGACCGCTTAAAAACGGTATCTAAAGGCTACGCCTCGTTTGATTATCATCCGATTGGATACAAAGAATCTGATCTAGTTAAAATGGACTTGCTACTTAATGGCGAACAAGTAGATGCTTTATCTGCATTAGTACACCGAAGCAATGCCTTTGACTTAGGTAAAAAAATCTGCATTAAACTACGTGAGTTAATCCCTAGGCAACAATTTGAAATCCCTATACAAGCAGCAATTGGAGCGAAAGTCATTGCCCGAGAGACCATCAAAGCGCTAAGAAAAGACGTTACCGCCAAATGTTATGGAGGAGATATCACGAGAAAACGAAAATTATTAGAGAAACAAAAAGCAGGTAAGAAACGTATGCGACAAGTAGGACGGGTAGAAGTGCCTCAAGAAGCCTTTCTAGCCGTATTAAAACTAAACGATTAATTTAGAATTTATGTACGAAATACTAAAACACACGCACTCTGGGTTACGATGGGTTGCCCTTATTTTAATCTTATTAGCCATTTATAATTCGATTACCGCAAAAGAATTTGGAAAACGACAGAAGCTGATTAACCTTTTCTCCATGGTTAGTCTTCACACCCAGTTGATTTTGGGATTAATATTGTATTTTAATTCTCCACTTGTTCGGTTTTACCAAGGCTGGATGAAAGATGCCGAGGACCGATTCTACGGAATGGAACATTTGGCAGGAATGGTAATCGCGATTGCATTAATCACGTTCGGATACGTGAAATCTAAAAAGGGCACTACCCCTGCAGAGATTTACAAACCGATTAAACTGTTTTATATTATTGGATTGATTTTAATTCTTGCAAGTATTCCATGGCCATTTCGAGCAAATTTGGGTGGGGGCTGGTTCTAACAACAAGCCTTTTGCTTGCTTGTAACGAATCTGATCCTTCTGTTGAATCCTCATCCTCATCTGTACCCTCAGGTGAAGAATTATATGCATTGCATTGTGCCAGTTGTCATGGAGAATCCGGTGATTTAGGGGTATCTGGCGCAAAAAATTTAAAAACAACCGCATTGAGTATTTCAGAAATCAAACACATTATCAAAACAGGAAAGAATGCCATGCCCTCATTTCGTGGTGTACTTGGCTCAGACAGCCACATTGACTCTGTAAGCCGTTACGTAACCACCTTGCATAAATAATGGCACACGCAACCATTGATGAAATTGAAGAGCGTTGCTTGTTAGTAGCGGTAATTCATGGGGGTGTTGACGAGCGATTGGCACACGAGTACTTGGATGAACTCGCATTCCTGGCAGAAACAGCGGGTGCTCGAGCAGAATTTGCTTTTACGCAGAAACTGCCTTTCCCTAACCCCAGAACCTATGTAGGGGAAGGGAAATTACAAGAGATTAAAGTGTATGCCGATACGCATAACATTGATGCCATCATTTTTGATGACGAACTAAGTCCATCACAAATTAGAAACATCGAACGCGAACTTAACCGAAAAATCATTGATCGCAGCATTCTAATCTTAGATATTTTCGCCAAACGAGCACGTACCTTCCACGCTAAAACGCAAGTAGAGTTGGCCCAATTACAATATATGCTTCCGCGATTAACTCGGATGTGGACACACCTTGAACGACAGAAAGGAGGGATTGGAATGCGTGGACCGGGTGAATCTCAAATTGAGACCGACCGTAGGATTATTCAGCAGCGCATCGCCCTAATGAAAGAGCGCTTAAAAGAAATAGACAAGCAAATGACCATTCAGCGAGGTAATCGCGGAC
>JBEIDV010000160.1:0-4676 GCA_040383285.1 Crocinitomicaceae bacterium
ACAGCGGATGAGGTTGCATCAAAACTTTGGTTACTTCCGTTCATGTTGTTCGAAGCATCCGAGATAAAGGCCTTGTTCAGTAGGTTGATTACATTCCCTGAAAGTACAAGGGCATCCTCTTTGAGTTTGAATCGATACCCTGCATACAAATTAACCAAGGTGTACGAAGGCATCATCCAAGATTCTCTTCCGCCATTTGCGCCTTGCAAGGAGAAGGGATTAAAATCCGAATAGTACCGGTCGAAATATTGAATTTGACCCTTGAAATATAAATTCTTAATCGGTTCGTAACGAAGGGTAGCTGATAACGCGGTTTGCGCTGCATCTCCCACATGAACACCTTGAGCATCAAAGGTATATTCCAACGAATCATATTGTGGAATGACAATTGTTTTACTGGAATTCCAATACCAATCACCCATAGAGAACATTAATTCTGCAGAAAGTTTTTTTGATATTTCCCACGCCACATCAATCTCACCGCCAACGTGCACGGCATCCATGCCGTTAATGTTTACGTAAATGTTTTCGCTTGGATCATTTGGATCTGGAACGGCTACGCCATATGGGAATGGTTTGTTTTTCCAATTCGTGGCATATACATTTACGTTCACACCAAAGGTTTTCGACGCATAAGAGAACCCTTGTTCCAATGCAAGAATCTTCTCGTTATTGATCACGCCAAAAAACTTGTTGTAGTTGTTATCAATTACATTGGAATACATCGGTGTTCGGTTCAGGTAACCAATGTTCATAAACACACTGGCAAATTCACTCAACTTGATGCTAGCTCCCGTTTTAAAGGTAAAGCCTGGGATGAATTTCCACGGTGTTTTTACGAAATCTACGCCATCAGAATAGCTGTGATACGTTTGACCGTTATAAGTCAAGGTGTCGCCGTATCCAAACTGTAAAATGGTATCCCCAAGATTCAGTTCGCGTTTTTGAAAGTAATCGATTCCACGATACCCATTTCCGATTCCCGTTAGATTTACAAAGGCACTTACGGTTTTGGTCTCGTATGAAACTTGCGAAAATGCCCCTAACCAGGAAACCAATCCATCGCGGTTTGAATTAAATAAATTCTTAGCGATTTTATCTCCAACACGTTTCATGGGGCTCGCCGCATTTTTATCGGATAAATCAATGTAGTAATCACCGCCGATCAAATCTTTAACTTCTTGGTAATGTGAACCCTGATAATAGCGTGCATCTAAGCCCCCAGATATTTCAAATCCTTTCTTGATCTCATAGTTTACCTGTCCTAAATACCCAACCCAAAAATGATTGTTTACACTGGCAAGTAAGATTTGCGAACTCTTAATTTCTGTGGCAGAGTATTGCAGGTCAATGTTGGGTGTTCCAAAGAGCGGATTCACCTTATTGGCCTCAACCATCTGATCCCAATCGATGTTCATGTTTGAATCCCTAATGATTGCTGAAGAATTATACAGCGCCGTGCCTCCACCTCGTCCAATGGATACATAGGCCAAATTAGAAATTGAAAGCTTCTTAGTTACTTTCCAAAAATCTTTCAATGTGAGTTGTGGTTTGTTGTAGTAATTCATGCGCTCACTCATTACTTCTTTCTTGCCATCTACGGTACGGTATCCCCAATGCTGGTTGTATTGAAGGCCAAGGTCGGTCATGAAGGCATTCGTGTCGATATCTACCCCAAGTTGCTTCGCTTGATCTTCACTCCAATATTGAATGGGTTGACGAAATGAACGCTGTCCGTGTTGCTGCGGTGCTGAGAAACCGGAAAGCGTGACTAAATGCTTTTCAAATTGTTTCGATATTTTTAAATATCCAAAAAAACCTTGACTTGGGGTTCCATCTACCCAACCGGTGGCTTGTTTGTAGCTTGCTGCTGCAGTGAGTCCCCAACCTCCTTTAAGAATTCCTGTATTGTAGGCAATCGAGGTACGCATCATGTTACCCGTTCCGTATTCTTGTTTTAGACTCCCACCTTTTTTGTTTCCAATTCCTTGCGTAATGATATTGATCGTTCCACCAATCGATGGCATAGCGATTTTGGTTGCTCCTAGTCCACGTTGCACTTGCATCGTTGCGGTAATCGCGTCCAATCCGAACCAATTCGACCAGTATACCCAACCATTTTCCATGTCGTTTACTGGAACCCCATCGATCATTACACCCACATTTCGTTGGTCGAATCCACGCACATTGATTCGAGCATCTCCGTCTCCACCACCAGACTGCGTAGCATAAACTCCTGCTGTTCCGTTTAACAACATCGGTAAATCTCTTGAGCCCAATTCCTCTTGTATTTTTTGGGTACTTATCTTGGTTACTGCGATGGGTACAGGCCCATCTTTTACCACATTACCAATGACACGAACTTCATCAAATTCCAAGCTTCCCGACATGCTCAAGTTGACCACCTGTTCGGATTTAAAAATCTTCACCTCTTTCACAACGGTATCAAAAGAAATAAGGGTAACTGTAAATCGGTAATTTCCGAAGGGCACATCCTTGATTTCATACGAACCGTTGGATTCTGAGAACAAGCGATTTACGACAGCACCGGTCGTGAGTGATTTTAATTCGATTTTTGCCCCACTAACGGTTTGACTAGAAGAGCCTTCGGTAATAGTTCCTGTAATGCGGGCTTTTGATGTTTGTCCGTAGGACACTGAACAAATAATCCCTAAAAATAAGCTAAGGAAGAATGAATGTTTCATGGAAAAAAAATCCCGCCGAAGCGGGAATGACTTATCGAATGATTACTTTTCGAATCTCTGATTTACCATCTTTTGTGGTGATGTTTACAAAATACACACCGCGCGATGCTTCAATTTGGAAGATTACTAACTCTTGATTGTTAATCTCTCTCGTAGAAAGTACTTGTCCAAAAGCATTCAATACTTGAAAACGCTTAATATTAGCCGCATTCTTAATGTACAATGTACCTGAAGAAGGATTAGGATAGATGGAGTAAGCCAACTCATCCATGTCGGTTACCGAAGCCGGATTACATTGGCATTCGTGTGTTCCAAGTGAATTCCAATTTCCGTCTAAGATTGGGTTTCCACTTCCACCCAACACTGGATTTCCGTTTTGATCTAATCGAACAATTACCGCTGGAATCGTATCCCATTCTAATAAGGGATCAAAAAATGCCACTTGGGTGGTAACTCCTTTTTGGATGCTTGCCTTACGAATCATGGAGTGATCTTTTGTTACTAATACGCCTTGACCGTTGTTGAATGGAAATGACGTTGCCCAAGCACCATCGTTTCCGGCTGAAGAACCTGTTTCATTTGCTGGGTTTTCTCCGATTTTACCAAAAATATCAACCAACGCAAATCCTGGAACATTCGCGGGACTGATAACCGTGGCAGCGTTTGCAGGAAGCGTTCCTTTAGCTAACACAACGGCATCATTACCATTCCAGTAAAATGCATTAGATGTATTGTACACGGGGCTGTAGAATCCATCTGCACGAACTTGTAAGGAATCCCAAATTGGAGCTTCTTGTCCGGTACCTGCTGTATCTAATTTCTCTAACACAGCAACGTACACATCATGCGCCTGTACCGTTCCCGATAATTGAACAGCATTCGCAACCGTTGCAGTACTCGAACCGTTAGAATAACGTGCTACGAAATACCCATTTAAGTTAATCGCCTGATTCGTTGGATTATAGATTTCAAGGGCCTTGTTGTTTGACCAACCTTCTACGTATTCTGAAATGAATAAGTCACCACAATTCGTTTGACTAAACGATAAGGTCGCGATACTAAGAGTAATTAAGGTAAATAGTTGTTTCATGCAATCGGTTTTATTGTGCAAAAATAAAGGGTTTTTTTGAATATTCCTTAGGTGCTAAAGGTTACCATTCTGTTAATTTCAACAATCAGTGGAAATATGTTAAATTCGCATCAAATCAAATGCATGAAATACACACACTTCTTCTTAATTTTATTGGTCTTTACAGCAACCTTTGCACAAGAACTTAGCGTTGAAAAAATTTGGAAAAAATATGAATACCGCACGCAAGGAGTGGATGGTTTCAATTCATTGCAAGACGGCGATCGCTATACCCAATTGGATGATCAAGGCAATTTAGTGCTTGCCTACATCTCCAAGCCAAACGAGGCTCCAAGTGTGCTCGTAGACGCAAAAGCCTTAACATATAAGGGGAAACAGGTGATAATTGAAGATTACAGCTTTGATAAATCCGAACGTAAGGTCCTCATCATGACCTCGATTACTCCGATCTACAGAAGAAGCTACAACGCCGTCTATTATTTATATGATCTGGACACCAAGGGACTTGAATCCTTGTCTGAGGAACATAGTCCACAAACCTTAGCAGAATATTCTCCAGATGGAAAAAAGGTCTCATTTATCCATAAGAACGACCTGTATGTGAAGGATCTTGCCACCAAGAAAATAAGTCCCATCACCACCGACGGAAAACGAAATAAAGTAATTAACGGTACCACGGATTGGGTTTACGAGGAGGAATTTTCCATTACTAAAGCGTACAGTTGGTCCCCAGACTCAAAGTATATTGCGTTTTTAAAGTTTGTAGAAAAGGGAGTGAAAGAATTTGGAATCGATATGTACGGTGAATTATACCCGGATCGTTTCGAATATAAATACCCAAAAGCAGGGGAGGATAATTCAAAAGTTTCAGCCCATTGGGT
>JBEIDV010000161.1:0-4668 GCA_040383285.1 Crocinitomicaceae bacterium
ATAAATTGCTTGCACTTAAATTGCTCGTTTGATGGCGTTGAAAGACCCCACGCATTATTTTCGATACAGAATATTACGGGTAAATCCCAAACCGAGGCGACATTTAACGACTCGTGAAAATCTCCCTCTGAGGCCCCACCATCTCCAGAGAATACGAGTGTTGCTTTATTGTTTTTCTTTAGTTTTTGAGCTAAGGCAATCCCATCCGCGATACCTAACTGCGGTCCGAGGTGAGAAATCATTCCTACCAAATGGTGCTCCTTAGAACCAAAGTGAAACGAACGGTCTCGTCCTTTCGTAAATCCTGACATTTTACCTTGGAATTGGGCGAACAGGCGATTCAAGGGAATATCTCTCGTTGTAAATACCCCTAAATTTCGGTGCATCGGTAAGATATACTCATCCGATTCCAGCGCATAGGCGCACCCTACAGAAATCCCTTCTTGCCCCCAGCCAGAAAACCACTTGGTTATTTTTCCTTGTCGAAGTAAGACCAACATCTTCTCTTCAATCAAACGTGGTAGGAGAATGGCTTTATAAATATTGATTAATTCTTCGTTATCGAAGCCCGTTCGATCAAACGTAATATGTAATTGGTCTAGTAATTTTTCCACGCTGCAAAATTAACAAATAAAAAAACCCACCGAGGTGGGTTTTAAGAGTTTTGAGAAAATCAGTCTTAAACTAAGCCTTGGTCGATCATAGCATCTGCTACCTTCACGAATCCAGCAACATTCGCTCCTTTAACGTAGTCCACATTACCGTCTTCTTTTCTACCATATTTTACACAAGCTTCGTGGATAGAAACCATGATGCCATGTAAGCGTTGGTCAACCTCCTCGGCTGGCCAAGATAATCTTAAAGAGTTTTGTGACATTTCAAGTCCAGACGTTGCTACACCACCTGCATTCGATGCTTTACCTGGCGCAAACAACACATTTGCTGCTTGGAATGCATAAATTGCTTCCGGAGTAGAAGGCATATTGGCACCTTCAGCTACACATTTAACGCCATTAGCAATAAGTGCTTTAGCCTCGTCCCCATTCCCTTCATTTTGAGTTGCACATGGCAATGCGATGTCTGCTTTTACTTCCCACGGACGTTTCCCTGCAACAAATTTTGCATTCGGATACCGTTGAGTGTATTCTGCAATTCGTCCACGCTTAACATTCTTCAATTCCATTACAAATGCTAATTTTTCAGCATCGATACCGTCTGCATCATAAATATAACCTGAAGAATCTGAAAGTGTTACCACCTTAGCGCCCAATTGTGTCGCCTTTTCGCATGCGAACTGCGCCACATTTCCTGAACCTGAAACCACAACCGTTTTTCCATTGAAAGAATCTCCTTTCGTTGCAAGCATTTCTTTTGCAAAATAAACGGTACCATATCCTGTAGCTTCTGGACGAATCAAAGAACCGCCCCAGTTTCTGGCTTTTCCTGTTAATACACCGGTAAATTCATTTCGAATTCGCTTGTACTGTCCAAACATATAACCAATCTCTCTTCCACCTACACCGATATCTCCGGCGGGTACGTCCGTATCTGCACCAATGTGACGAGAAAGTTCAGTCATGAATGATTGGCAAAACTTCATCACTTCATTATCAGACTTTCCTTTTGGATCAAAATCAGAACCACCTTTACCTCCTCCCATTGGAAGCGTAGTCAAAGAGTTCTTGAAAATTTGCTCAAAACCTAAGAATTTAAGGATAGAAAGATTCACGGAAGGGTGAAAACGCAAGCCTCCTTTGTATGGTCCGATGGCTGAGTTAAATTCAACACGGTATCCCCGATTCACTTGAACGTTTCCGTTATCATCTAACCATGGAACTCGGAAAATAATGGTTCGTTCCGGCTCAATAATACGCTCAAGAATTTTTGAATCTTTATACTTTGTATGCTCCTCTGTAAATGGAATAATTGCTTCTGCTACTTCGTGAACCGCTTGTAGAAATTCTGGCTCATGACCATTCTTCGCCTTCACATTTTCCATGAAAGCATCTATTTCCTTCTGATATTTGTTTGACATAAAACTGTATTTAATATTTGCTCACAAATGTAACAAGTTTTTAAGTTGTGAACTCAATATTTTTCAACAAAGACTAAGTGTAAAAATAACACTAAATTAACAGTTTGTTTAACTCGAATTAATACAAGCTAGAGCAACTAAAATTAAATCATTTCGTAAGATTGGACGGTTAGTAAATCTGAAAAAAAAATTATATTTTTGAATACCTAATTACTATGTTTTCATTGCGCCCTTTATTTTATTCGTTTTTTATACTAGTTTTTGCGCAATTCAATGCAATTGCACAGAACAATGCTGGATGTCCAAATGCGAATCTAAGCATGGGTAATTTTACGAATTGGCAAGGATATACCGGAAACTATGCAAATCCAGCAGCGAGTATGGGTATTGTTGCCGGTAGACATACGATTATGACGGGCGCAGGAACAGATCCGTTTTCATGCGGGGGCTTACCACTTGTACCGCCCGGAAGCACCTCATCTGCGCGGCTAGGAAATTCGAATACAGGCGCAGAAGGCGAGCAGTTAAAATACACCATGACGGTGACTCCTCAAAATGCACTTTTCATCTACAAATACGCTTGTGTTTTAGAGGACCCAGGTCACCCACCAAATGCACAGCCGGTTTTTCAAATGCGTTTATTGGATCAAGCAGGTAATCAAATTGGTGGGAATTGTGGAGTTTATACCGTGTATGCAGGACAGGCTGGCCAAAATTTTCAAACCTGCGGTGGGGTGAAATGGCTTCCTTGGACTATTGTAGGTGTAAACCTTACGGCTTACACCAGCCAACAAGTAACCGTTGAATTCACAACAAAGGATTGCGATTATTCAGGACATTTTGGTTATGCGTATGTCGTTGCAGATTGCATGCCTTTGATCTTGGATTTAGATTATTGTTTCGGCGCAAACACGATAAACATTTCTGGTCCTGCCGGGTTTCAAAGTTATAATTGGAGCTCAGGACAGAACACGCAAGCGATCTCAGTTCCTGTAGCAACGGCAGCGCCATCGTATACGGTAACCATGCAGTCCTTTTCTAATCAGGGGAATTGCACAGTATCACTCACAGCGCAAGCCATTCCAACAACTGTAAATAATAACTTTACTGTTACACAAGCTTGCCCATGGTCGCCAACCCAATTTAATAGTACCCCAACCATTTTACCAACCTCTATAAATGGAGTAACCCTTGCCAATGGCGGCGCGGCCTCATGGTTCTGGGACTTCGGCGATAATTCTACCTTAACAGGAAACAACCCTGCAGTGCATCAAAACCCGACGCACGTGTATGCTAATCCAGGAACATATACCGTAACACATATTGTATTTACGCAAGCCGGTTGTAGCGACACCATTTCTCAAACAATCAATGTATTGCCTCCGCCAAGCATTAACTTCACGTACAACGACGCCTGTGTTTTTGATGTTGTTAATACAACAAATAACACCCAAGACCCAAATCTTGCTCAGGTTACCTATGAGTGGTTATGGGGTGACGGGAGCGCAAATGACATAACTACAAATGCATCACACACCTATCAGCAAGCGGGAACGTTTCAACTCGGTTTGGCCGCCACTAACGTGGGGGGATGCACAGACACTTTGTATCAATCCGTAACAATTCATCCACTTCCACTTGTGTTTGCTGGCAATGACACTACGATTTGTCCAAGTTTTAGCATTCCACTCAACGCAACTGGTGCCGTAACATATAGTTGGGAAACGGGGACAGCAAATGGATCACCCTATGTTCCACAGGCAAGTGAAATGCTAACAGTAATTGGCACCGATGCAAATGGTTGCATAAATGCTGATTCTATTTACATTACCCTTCATCCCGCAGCGGTTGTTGATGCGGGTCCGGACATCAGTGAGTGTTTCGGTACCAGTGTAACCATTACCGGAGCAGGAGTATTAAGTTACTCATGGAATAATGGATTAATTGACGGTCAACCCTTTACCCCACCCGTTGGTGTGGTAACGTATACCGTAACAGGAACAGATGCCAACGGATGTATTGATACCGACCAAATGATCTTGACAACTTGGGCAAATCCAGTGATTAATGCAGGGAATGATCAATCGATTTGCGAAGGTGATTCAACCCTACTTTCTGGTTCAGGCGCAAGCACCTATGTTTGGGACAATGGCATAATTAACAATGACTATTTCATCCCTACAATCAATACCACCTATACAGTAATTGGTACAGACAACAATGGGTGTATTGGTACGGACGATATGAATTTAACCATTGAGCCCGCGGCCTACCCATCTTTCAACGCACCCGTATTAGCGGATTGCACGCCTTTCTCGTTTACACTGAATAACACATCTACTGGCACACCATTTACCCAGGCAGTATGGAGCTTTGGAAACGGAGCTACAGCAACAGGAGCGGGACCGATTTCTTACACGTACAATAGTCCGGGCTGCTACGATGTAGGGCTTACATTAACAACGGCTTTAGGTTGTGAATGGGATATTTTAATTTCTGACTACTTGTGCAGTTATGTGTTGCCGATAGCGGATTTTGAGCCTAGCCCGATGAATATTACTGATTTGGAAAATACCAGTTCAATGATAAATCAAAGCGCTGGCGGTAGTTATTACGCGTGGGATTTTGGAGAT